>CAIPUQ010000221.1 GCA_903868295.1 uncultured Roseiflexaceae bacterium | reverse complement strand
GAGGTGTTGCACCATGTGCATCGACAACGATACTAAAGAGAGGGTATCGATGGGCGAAACCAGGGCGAGAAAGAGAAAGACGATCGCCAAAAAGAATCTGTTTCGCTCGAGCGTCGACGCTGGTTGTACGCCACGTGAACGTGCATATGGACCAGTGATCCAGACATATCCGACCGTACTAAGCAGTAATGCAATCAGAATCGTCGGCTCAAAATTCCACGCGTATAGATTCATGTTAGCCTCTTGATTCGTCCGCGCACTCATATGATTCACTCGGTGAAAGAAAAAGCACCGTCACGGTACCCCGTGACGGTGCACTCACAGGAATCACCCTGCAATACCTACATGGTTCGAAAACAACTTCAGGAAGGCCAAACACAGGGAGAATGCAAACAGGAGTGGGATAAAAAAGACAAACTGGAAGACTTTTGCATCACCACGCAAATGCATGAAGAATGCAATAACCCCTGCTCCCTTGATCAGCGCCAATCCTAACAGGATGACCAGGAACAACGTAGCATCAAAACTGGATTCGACCAAAAAGATACCGACTTCGAGCGCAGTAACAACGGCGAGGATCCCACCAATAATCCAATAGAATTTGGTGCTATGGGACTCATGGTCCTCAGAATGGTCATCATGGGCGACATGCTCTGCCATGATAGTCCTCCTCAAATCAAATAAATCAGGGTGAAGATGGCCACCCAGACAAGGTCAACAAAGTGCCAATACAAACCCGCCAATTCGATGTCCATCGGGTTTTCGGGCGAATCAGGGAACTTTGCGACTTTGACATAGGTCGCAATCAGCCAAATAATCCCAATGGTAACGTGCAGACCGTGGAAGCCCGTCATCGTAAAGAATGTGACGCCATACAAGCTCTTGACGGTTTCGCCTTCGAGGACATACTGCGGAGCAAGCTTCAGGCCTTCGTGGTAGAGATGGATGAATTCATACACCTGGCCACCCACGAATGCAGAACCGAGCAGGATTGTCGCCAATTGCCAAAAGCGGAACTTCTTCCAGTCTTTGACTTTGGACGCTGCCAGCGCCAACACCATGGTCAATGAACTCGCCAACAGCAACGTTGCCAACACAGTTGTCAACTCGATGCCAAGGTAGTGCGTCCGGGGATCCAAGTGCTCGAGTGTACCAGCTGCTGCCAAGGTTGCCTTGGTGCGTGCGTAGAAGATCAGATGGGTAGTAATCAGGGTAACGAAAAAGAGTGTTTCGGAACCGAGAAATGCCCACAAACCGAGTTTTCGGCTATCCACACCCATGCTGCCGAGTAGCGGCTTTTGGTGTGCTTCGCCAGTGCCGTGACTCACAGAACTGCTCATGTATCCTCCTCGAACGCGGTGCACACGGTGTGTGCACCGCTTTTGTATGTTTAGTGATGGCTGCTCATGTACGGCGAGTCACGGCGCGAATCAACGACCCATGCGCGAATGCCCACAAACACCATGACAATGCCGATGGCGATGAACCCAAGTGCTGCGGTTCCTTCTGGAAGACCGAGGATTTCCTTGTTGATGTAGATAAAGCCCAGCGCAGCAACGGTCAAGCCACCCGACAGCCACATCGGGCTGAAGGTAAGGGTCGGCATGTGGATGTCTTTGGCGCCTGGCGTGTTTTCGTCGGTGTACTCGTAGCGCACGTTCGAAGGCTTGCTGTGACTGCCATGGTCATCACCTGCTGCATGGGGATACTTGGCATCCCAGAGTGGGCGACGACTGGTAACCGTGGGGACATGCAGGAAGTTGTACGACGGTGGTGGGGAAGGAATCATCCACTCCAGCGTTGATGCATCCCACGGATCGTTGCTGGCACGTACACCAGAGCGAATGCTCTTGATCGCGTTGTACAGGAACATCAGCACCGAGAGCGCGAGCAAGAAGGTGCCAACGGTTTCGATTTGGTTCCAAATCTCCCAGCCCATACCTGCTTCGTATGTATAGATACGTCGTGGCATGCCTTCGGTCCCTGCAATGTGCATGGGGAAGAATGTGAGGTTGAACGAGACCATCATCAACCAGAATTGGATCTTGCCGAGCTTATCGTCGAGCATACGACCGGTAATCTTGGGGAACCAGTAAAATGCACCGGCAAACAGCCCCAGGATCGACCCTCCAAAGAGCACATAGTGCAAATGGGCGACGACATAGTAGCTGTCGGTCTGCTGCAAGTCGATGGGTGACGACGCCAGGGTAATCCCTGAGATACCGCCGATGATGAACATCGAAATGAAACCAATGGCATAGAGCATTGCGGTGGTGAGCCGCAAATCGCCGCTCCACATGGTCGCAATCCAGTTGAAGATTTTGACGCCGGTTGGAATAGCGATGACCATCGATGCACCGGAGAAGAACGCATTGGCCATTGGTCCCATGCCGGTACCGAACATGTGGTGTGCCCACACGATGAAGCCTAAGAAGCCAATTGCAATCCCCGAGTACGCCACAAACGAGTACCCGAATATGGGCTTGCGTGAGAACGTCGGCAAAATCTCGGACACCATACCCATCACGGGCAGGATGAGGATGTATACCTCAGGATGGCCAAAGAACCAGAACAAGTGTTGCCACAACAAGGCATCGCCGCCCTGGGCAGGGTTAAACACCGCACCGCCGAATTGCCGATCAAACAGCAGTTGAATTGATGCAACAGTAAAGGTCGGGAAGGCAAAGATGATGATGAAACTGACAACCAAGTTCATCCATACAAACAATGGCAATCGATTGAGTGTCATGCCCGGTGCACGCATGTTCAGGACAGTGACAATAAAGTTTAACCCGCCTGCGATAGACGCAATACCGGTCAATCCCAGTCCCAAAACCCAATAATCCATACCAGCACCAGGGGAATATTGGTTCTGCGTGAGTGGTGCATAGGCAAACCAACCCGCATTTGGTGCGCCACCAGTAAGGAAGCTGAGGTACAGCAACAATCCACCACCAATGAACAACCAAATTGACAGTGCATTTAAGCGGGGAAACGCCATATCGCGAGCACCTACCATCAACGGTACGATGTAGTTACCAATCCCGACATTCATGGGCATGATAACCAAAAATACCATGGTAGTGGCATGCATGGTGAACAGCTGATTGTACGTGTCTGCGCTCAAGAAGGTGTTGTTGGCAGCGCCCAATTGGACGCGCATCAACACAGCCTCAATACCACCCAACACAAAGAAAGCAAACGCAACAATGATATAGATAATGCCGATTTTTTTGTGATCGACAGTGGCGAGCCACGAACGCCACGAAAATCCCTCATAAACTGGGGAATTCGTATGCGCCGATGCTACATGCTGCTCAGCAATGGCCATTTCGGACTCCTTATTTCTCAGCTGGCTTCGTCACAGGTAACTTCATGCTGTCGAGGTATGCCACCAAATCAGCGACTTCCTGATCGGACAACGTGCCTTTTTTGATGACACGGCCCATCAGATTGCCTTGTTTGACGGCTTCTGGGTCTTGCATCCACAGAGCAAGATTATCGGTGCTGTACGGAAGTACCCCAGCAGCGATAGTGAGACGATTGCCGTAATGGGTCAAGTTCGGGCCGATTTTGCCCTTAGCTGCCGTGCCGCTGATGATGTGGCAACTCATGCATTGCTTTTTGGGCTCTGCAAAAAGTGCGGCACCACGAGCAACGTCGCCTGTGAGGCCAAGAACGCTTATGGTACCCGTCGACACCGCTGGAACATTTTTGTAGGATGTCTTCCAGGCTGCGTATTCTTCAGGTGCCAATGCAATGACGCGGAACCGCATTTGTGCATGTGCTTCACCACAAAATTCAGCACAGAACGCACGATAAATACCAGGCTCTTCGGCTTTGAATGCGAGGTAATTCGTCTTGCCGGGGATCATATAGGTCTTGCCGGCTAACTTCGGTACCCAAAAGTTGTGCATGACGTCTGCAGCTTCGAGCTGGATTTGCACAGATTGTCCGACGGGGATGTACAAATCGCTCGCTGTTACGAACGCATCTTCAGGCGACTTAGCGCCGGAGAACGGGTTGCACTCTTCATTGGACACGTCATACTGGAACTCAAACCACCATTGATGTGCAACCGCGCAGATTTTGATTGCCTCGGGCGGCTGGTACGAGTTGGCGGCTTGGACGCGGAAAGAAAGGACGGTAACAATCAAAACGACAATAGCAGGAGCTACAGTCCATGCGATTTCGACGTTTGTATTGCCGTGTGTCTGTACCGGAATTGGTGCGTCTGGCTTCTTTGAACGAAAGCGAATCACCGTATAGACCAACGCCCCTTGAACAATGACAAAGACCGCAACTGCCATCCAGAAAACCGGCATCATGACATCGTTTAAAATGCGGGTTGCGTGGTCACCATACGTGTACATCGTCGTCGCCGGAAGATTCGTACAACTGGCCAGCACCATCATTGAGACAAACAACAAGGCCAACGCCCGTTTCTTGCTCACTTGTGCTCCCTTTCTCATTCTTGCTCCTTTACCACCCGCCACATCGTCTCACAAAACAAACGCACGTTTCCACCATGGCAAAAGGACGCGCCAATTGTTCAGCAAAGACGAAGCCGGACAAATACACATACCCATTTTAAACAAATCCGTCAATCCGTCAAACGAAAACCTACGTAGAAGCCCTCCAGACACTATCACCCCGAACAGCACATATGCTGATCGGGGTGAGCAGGTTCTACCATACATCAGGCAAAATCAACGGCATCGCACAATAGCTGAATGGGCAGCGTAGGCATAGCGGTAAGGTACGCCAGAAACTCCACGTTGCCGGCTGGACCGGTAATCGGTGAACGCACCAGTCCAGCACACCCATATCCGAGTGTCGCTGCAGCACGGAGCACCTCCACCACTGTGCCTTTGCGCACATCGGGGTCACGGACCACCCCGCCGCGGCCGACCTGCAGCACACCTGCCTCGAATTGCGGCTTGATGAGGGCGATGACCCACCCTTCCGGTCCTAAGAGGTCTTTGACCGCGGGCAATACGAGACGCAACGAAATAAACGCAACATCGATGACCGCACCGCGCGGCGGGAGCGACGCGTGCGCGACAACCGGCAACTCAGTCAGGTACCGGATATTGGTCCGCTCGAGGACGATGACCCGGGGGTCACTGCGGATTCGATAGTCCAATATGCCGTAGCCCACATCGACTGCATATACCGCCACAGCACCGCGCTGGAGGAGCACATCGGTGAACCCCCCCGTCGATGCACCGACATCGAGGGCAGTCAACCCGGTAGGATCGACACCAAACGCATCGAGCGCATGGGCAAGTTTGTAGCCGCCGCGACTGACGTACGGCAGACTTTCGATTAATTCGATATCTGCGTCGAGCAAGAGTGACTCACCTGGCCGGCGGCACGTCTCGTGGTTGACTTTGATGGCACCGGTGAGAATGAGTGCTTGTGCCTTGGCACGTGTCTCGGCAAGTCCACGGGCGACAACGAGCAAATCCAAACGCATACGTGGTGGCTTGCTCACTGGCCAATCACTCCACTGGCACGAAAAGCCGCGATTTGGTCTTCGTCGAAGCCTAGTTCGATGAGCAAATCATTGTTATGTTCACCTAATCGTGGTGGATAGCGACGGATGCTTCCCGGTGTCTTGGAGAATCGGTACGGCGGCCCGACGACCTTCACCGCACCGGCAGTGGGATGTTGGATGGTCTGGACCAGATCGAGTGCAGCGACCTGGGGATCATTGAACGCTGCTGCGAGATCGCGTACTGCACCAATAGGTATACCAACCGGCGAGAGCAGGGCTTCGAGTTCGGCAACGGTATACGCGGCAAAAACCGGCTCGAGCAGCGTGTTCAGGGCCGTTCGGTGTTCACTGCGTAGCCGATTCGTGCGGAATCGCTCGTCCGCAATCCACTCGGGATGCCCCACTGCGTCACAGAACCGGCGCCACAGATCGTCACTGCCGACCGCCAGGTTAAACCAGGCATCTTTGGCGTGGTAGACACCGTATGGCGAAATGCTGGGGTGATGATTCCCACTCGTTTTGGGTGCCTCGCCGGTTGCGAAATAGCGTGCTGCTTGATAGGTCATGATCGAGAGCTGACCAGCGAGCAACGATGTATCGATGTACTGCCCTTCGCCGGTGCGTTGCCGATGGAACGCAGCGACCATCACCGCATATGCAGCATGCATGCCCGCAACAAGATCGGCAATCGCAATCCCAACGCGCATAGGAGCGCCATCTGGTTCGCCGGTGACACTCATCAGCCCGCCCAAACCTTGCGCAATCTGATCGTATGCGGCGCGTGTCCGATCAGGACCGACTTGGCCAAATCCCGAAATGGAGCAATAGATGATGTCGGGGCGAATGACCGCACATTCAGCGTAGCCAAACCCCATGCGTTCCAGGGTCCCGGGGACGAAGTTCTCGATGAGGACATCACACGATGCTACCAGCCGTGACAAAATCTGCGCTGCATCAGGATGACGCATGTTGATAGACATACTACGCTTATTGCGATTCACACTGAGGTAGTAGCTGCTCTCTCCTCCTTCGAAGGGAGGACCCCATGCACGTGAGTTATCACCGACTTCGGGCTGTTCGATTTTGATGACTTCGGCGCCCATATCGCCAAACATTTGGGTGCAGTATGGGCCAGTCAATGCACGCGAAAAATCAAGCACACGCATCCCAGCAAGGGGAAGGGTCATGGTATTTCCTGACTATCCGGTATTCTTGAGACCGGCAGCGATGCCGCTAATGGTCAATAAAATTGCATCCTCGAGCGCCTCGTGGCCGTCACCGTCAGGGAACTCACGCAGACGGCGCAAGAGTTCGACTTGAATATACGAGATGGGATCGACGTATGGATTGCGGAGCGCGATCGATCGTTGCAGAATGGGGCTGCGGGCAAGCAAGGTATCGCTCTGCGAGATAAGGCAGACTGCGTGGACACTGCGGCCGTGTTCGTGCTCGATAGTCGTCATCATCCGGACGGCGAGTTCGTGATTGGTGACCAGTTCGGCATAGCGGTGTGCGATGTACATGTCGGCTTTGACCAGAATCATCTGTGCATTGTCGATCATGGAGCGAAAAAACGCCCACTCGCGATACATCTGCTGCAACAGCAGTTTGGCTGCCTCGGGACCATCGGCATACCCATCAACAAATACGTCAACCGCAGAGCCCAAACCATACCAGCCTGGCAAGGTGAATCGCGATTGCATCCAACTAAAGACCCACGGGATAGCCCGCAGATCTTCGATGCGCTGGCTGTTGCGCCGTGCAGCCGGTCGGCTACCGATTTTGAGACGGCTTATCTCGGCAATCGGCGTGACTTCGCGGAAGAAGCCGACAAACTCAGGGTTGTCGTAGACCAGTCCACGATATGTAACGCGTGATGCCGTCGCCAAGGTCTCGAGGGCATTCGTCCACGCCGGCGGAGGATCGTTCGGCTGCACAAAGGCGGCCTTCATAACGGCATGGACAACTTGCTCGAGGTGGCGTTTGGCGAGTGGTTGGAGCGAGTATCGGTCCGAAATGACTTCACCTTGCTCGGTGATTTTGATCTGCCCGGCCACGCTCCCCGGGGGTTGGGCCAAGATGGCTTCGTTGGTAGGGCCACCACCGCGACCGATTGACCCGCCACGACCATGGAACAGCCGCATACTAATCTGGTGCGTGCTGCCGAGGTCGCGCAATTTGCGTTGTGCTTCGTACAATGCCCAGTTTGCCGACACAAAGCCAACGTCTTTGTTGCTATCTGAATAGCCAATCATGATTTCTTGGATGTCACCGCGCCGGGCAAGATGAGCACGATATGTTGGGTTCTGCCAACACGATGCAATTACCTGTTCGCAGTATGCCAGGTCGTCGCCTGTTTCGAAGAGTGGAACAATATCGATCCCGCCATTGGGGAGCTCGAGGACGCCTGCTTCGCGTGCGAGTAACAAGACCGACAACACATCAGACGCACCACGTGTCATAGATACAATCATGGTCTGGATGGTGCCAGGGGCGAGTTGCTGATTGATTGCGGTCACAATACGAAACGTTTCGATGATTTCGTTGGTCGCTTCGGAGTATTGTGGGTGCGCAGGGATGAGCGGACGAAGAGCATGCAATTCACGAACCAACAACGCGGTCCGTTCCTCTTCGGTCAGGGACATGTAAGTTGTGGTGATACCCGCTTTGGCGAACACTTCAGCAATCGCTGTAGCATGCCGCTCACTGTGCTGCCGGATATCGAGCGACGCAAAACTCATCCCAAAGACTTCGATCTGGCGAATCAGGTCGTGCAATGCACCATCTGCGACATCTTGACCGTTATTTTCATTGAGCGAAGCAACGAGAATGGCAAAATCGGCCAAGAGTTGACTGCTGTCACGGTAAATGTGTATCGTGTTTGTGTCGTGCGGCGTCGGCCATACCGGTCGCATCGATTTGGTGTGGTTCATCGTGACACGCAGTCGATGCGCAATCAGCAACATTTTGCGCCGGTACGGTTCATGCGGGTAGCGTTGGAGCACTTCTGCCGCTGCACTCGGGAAGTGGAGTGCATCAGCGGCGAGCGATGTCAACAGTTCGGCAGAGACCGATACTTGACGATCTGAATTGCTGAGGCGGCGGCTGAGTTTGTCGGCTTCGTTTGTGTAGAACTCGAGTGCCGCGAGGCGCATCAACCGTACCGCTTCAATGGTTGTTTCGGGGCGGACAAATGGATTGCCATCGCGGTCGCCACCCATCCATGAGCCAAACCGTAAAATCGCAGGCACCTCCCATTTGGTTTCGGGGAACGCGCTCGCCAAAGAGTGCTCGAGGTCTCGATACAGTGCAGGGACCAAGCGGGCAATGCTCTGCTCAAAGTAATAGAGCCCATTTTTGACTTCATCAATGACCGTTGGTCGCACCACACGAATGTCGTCACTCTGCCACAGGCCGACGATTTCTTCACGGGCTTTCGCGATGACATCGTGATCGTGCAGATGAGATGTGTCATGTGCAACAGGGTCCAACAACGCCACAAGACGACGAAGCTTGTCGAGTGTGGTCCGTCGACGGGCTTCGGTAGGATGTGCAGTGAACACCGGTCGGACCGTGGCGTGGTGCAACCAATGCTGAATATCAGCCGCAGTCGCACCTTGGCTCACAATGTCACGCACCGCTTCACCGATGGATTCGTGTGTAGGTTCGTGGGTGCGCCGTGCCTGGCGTTCACGTTCGTTGAGCACCCAGGTACGTTGCAGTTGTTCGGACAAGTTCACCAGTGCAAAATACGTACTAAATGATTTGATGAGATCTTTGAGGGCAGTAATGTCGAGCGCTGCTATTCTGCTCTGCAGTGCACGCGTGCGTTGTTGCGAAGGGTGTGCACGTAGTTCTTTGCTGAGTGCACGGACCGCTTCTTCGTTTTCGAACGCCGTGATCCCTGCTTGAGCGCGGATGACGTCACCGAGCAGATCACCCAAAAAATGAATGACCGCTGACAGGCGATCCCGCCCACCGCGATCGTGTGGCTGGGGCATATGTATGCTCCGTTACGTCGATGTAAATGTACTCCAAGTATAGCATAACGCAATTTCTCACATCTACGGTGACCTGGTTTGCTGTTGGTCCTGTCTGACTGGCGGTCATTCACGCGGAAGCCGGCGATGCAAGGATGAACCTGAGAAATTTATTATGTCAAACAATTCACCTCAACGGTACGCTCGTCGTGGTTTTTGCCATGCGAGATGCATGGTTTTCTCATGGTTTTTTGAAGATACTGCGAGACTGAGTAGCTATAATGTATTTTATGTGATAAATGGTGAGAAAAGGGCGTGTATGTTGAAGCGGAAATTACTCCTCATGTTGTGTGCGTTTGCGCTGCTGCTGCAAGCGTGTGGTACCGGCAATGCAGCATTGCCGACCATTCCTGCCGGTGAATCGACTGCGGTGCCGACTGACCCTGAAGGGCAAGATGGGAACACGGCGACGGTTGCTTTTGGTGTATTTGATTACGAACGTGCCGTCTACCAAACTATCATTGACCGTTTCGGGCAAGAACACCCCGAAATAACGGTTGTTCTGGTGCCACTCGATGATGTTACCCAGACATATCCCGACGCGTCGGGCAATTACCCCAACGAATCGACCACCAGCATGTTGCGCCGTGTGGTGAGTGCGGTAGACGTTTCGCCGTCATTTTGGCTAAACAACGAAGGCATCAAGGCTGGGTTAGCGCTCGACATGAAGCCCTACATGGACGCAGATACTGCATTTGACCGCGCGGACTACTATCCGGGGATTCTCGAACGATACACCAGCGATGACGCAGTCCATATTTTGCCGCGTGCAATCAACCTCGCTGCGTTGAGTTTTCACAAAGAAAAATTTCGTACTGGATCAATCCCTGCACCTGCCCAAAGCTGGACGTTCGCAGATATGAT
>CAIPUQ010000220.1 GCA_903868295.1 uncultured Roseiflexaceae bacterium | reverse complement strand
TCGATATGACTGAAACCGAGGCACGCCATGCCGTGTGTGACGTCTGCATGCTTGTCGAATCCTGCCGCCAATCCAACCGGATGGGCCATCGTCATCCCTGCAATCGTCGTCTGCATGCCACGTGTCGCGGGTCGGTACATGCTTTTGATGAGCGCAGCCATCCCCGGGACCGCTAGTGCGGCATTGAGGGTGCGTACCGTCCGCTCGTGCGCGGCTTCGGGGTCGAGTTTGAATAATGCAGACCTCAACAATGGATACAACATGAATCCTCGCACTCAGAGCGTGAGATTCATTGTAACACTGCTCGCCTGCCTCTGAGTAAACGGGCGTTTTGTATCAGTATGAAACTCGTTTTGACAAACCATACTCCGGCAGTGTAAGATTAGGATGTTGTCGGGGCGTGGCTCAGCCTGGTAGAGCGCTCGGTTTGGGACCGAGAGGTCGCGAGTTCAAATCTCTCCGCCCCGACCAATATACTTCCAAGGTATACAAAATCCCCCACTCCTGTGAGTGGGTTTTTTGTGTCATTTTTGCGTGAACCGAATCAACGTCATTGCGATGCTGAACTACAGGTACTCGTAGAGAGGCTGCATACGAGCGGTGTTGTGTCGTGAGACACGACACCTACTGCGGGTTTTGTCCGTGGTAGACAAGATTGTCTGCTAGCGGGACGCACGAACCAAACTTGACAGTTTTTTGAGACCTGATTTATACTGCCTTTTACACCGCGATAACAATGCGGACTTGTATCGTGTAACGACGATGAATGTGATTCGTGCGGCGAACCGACTCGGTACGCCGCCTTCATATCGCCCGCAAACGGTCCATGGGATGTAGAAGCTCGATAGCGTTCGTTCAGGCATGGCAAGAGCCAGAATAAAGGAATTGATGTAATGACCCTTCTGAGTGCCGACATCGCGCTAGACGATGACGTCGTATCGAATACTCACGAGCCCGAAATCGTCGAATCTGATTTGTCTGTTGGCGCTCTTCCTGATGCGGTCCAATACTACTTGCAGGCGATTGGACGCACCGCCCTGTTGAACTCTCGGCGCGAAATCGAACTCGCTCGCCGTATTGAAGTATTGTTGTTCCTCGAGAACGCAAAGAAGTCACTCATTGCGACCGATCGCGACGAGCAAATGTACGAGGCAGCGACCACGATGCTGATGTCGTTGCTGGGCGCGTTGCCGACGATGCGTGTGGCGATGGGATTCTTGCACGAGCTTGTCGACCGTGAAGTCCAAGCAGTATGGTCTGTTTCGGTCGCCATCGAGACCTTCTATACGTTGAGTGCCGGCATGCGAGCCGAGTATTTTCGCCGGCGCGAGTCGTTTGTACGTGCGCGAGCGGGTGATGATGCACGTCTCAATGACCCCGATCATGTGCGTGAGTTGACCGACGGGTTCGACATACATGTCAAAACGGTTGCAATTGCATGGCAATTGTTGCCGTTGTCCGTGATTACGATGGTCGAACGCGACACACTGGTCGAAATGGATAATGTGTTCTCTTCGGCAATTTTGTTGCGGAGCACGTTCCGCAATGCGGAGCAGTCGGGGACGACGGCTCGTGAAGAGCTGACCGAGGCGAATCTGCGATTGGTAGTAAGTATTGCCAAAAAATACGTTGGCCGTGGATTGTCTTTGTTGGATCTCATCCAAGAGGGCAATATTGGGCTGATGCGGGCCGTGGAGAAGTTCGACTGCTGGAAGGGAAATCGGTTTTCGACCTATGCAACCTGGTGGATCCGTCAGGCGGTCACACGGGCCATTGCTGAGCAGGGGCGCACGATCCGATTGCCCGTACATATGGGCGAGTCGTTCAGTCAGGTGAAGCGTGTGGTCGATCGACTGTCACAGACACTCGAGCGCAACCCGTCACCCGAAGAAATCGCCAAAGCACTCGAAATGCCGGTAGAACGTGTGGTGCATATCCTCGAATCTGCACGCCAGCCGATTTCGCTCGAGACCCCTGTTGGTGATGACAACGAACACACCCTCGGTGAGTTCCTCGAAGACGACATCATGCAGAGCCCCGGCGAGTGGGCTGCACGCCAGATGCTCCGGCAAGATTTGGTAACGGCCCTCAATAAACTGACGGATCGTGAGCGCCGCATCATCGACATGCGTTATGGCCTTGCAGACGGGCGGCGACGCACGCTTGAAGAGGTCGGCCAAGTGTTGGGGATGACACGCGAACGAGCCCGACAAATCGAGTCAGAGGCATTGCGCCGCTTGCGGACTACCGATATCGGCCAGCACCTCAAGGATTATCTCGAATAGCTCCCAGCAGCCACTGAGCTCCAGCATACGATAATGCAAGCAACCCCACGGCAGATGCCGTGGGGTTGCTTTTGTGGAAGTTGAGGAGATTTAGTGTTCGTGCTTGAGAGCAGCGCCGACAAAGCTCTGAAACAGCGGGTGTGGTCGATTTGGGCGGGACAAGAGCTCGGGATGGAACTGCGTGCCGACAAACCACGGATGGTCGCGTAACTCGATGATTTCGACCAAACGTTTGTCCGGAGATTGACCGCTGATAATCATACCGGCGTCTTCGAGTTGCTTGCGGTATTTGTTGTTGAACTCGAAGCGATGACGATGGCGTTCTGAGACGATATCAGTACCATAGGCCCGGTGTGTCCGGCTACCCTCGGTGAGCACGCACGGGTACGCACCGAGACGCATCGTGCCACCCTTTTCGGTGATGGTGAGTTGATCGATCATGAAGTCAATAATCGGCGTGCTGGTATGTGGATTGAACTCGGTGCTATTGGCATCCGGATCACCGAGCACATTGCGCGCAAATGCGATGGTTGCACATTGCATGCCGAGACAAAGACCAAAGTAGGGGATGTTTCGGGTCCGCGCGTAGTCAGCGGCAAGGATTTTGCCCTCGATGCCACGGTCACCGAAACCGCCAGGTACGAGAATCCCACTCACACCGTTGAGTTGTTCATCGATGTTCTCGCGGTTGAGTTTTTCGGACGAAATCCAGCGTACCTCGACTTTGGTCTGGTGGTGAATGCCCGCATGTCCGAGTGCTTCGACCACACTCAAATACGCATCGTGCAGTTCGACGTATTTGCCGACGAGGGCTATTGTGATGCTTGTTTTGGGTGAATTAATTCGATCGACTAGTTGATTCCAACTCTGCAGATCGGGTGAAATAGAGCCCAATCCAAAGCGCTTCATGATGAAGTCGCCGAGGCCGTACCCTTCGAGCATGAGTGGTACGGCATAAATAGTGCTGCAGGTTTCGAGCGGGATAACGGCTTCGCGGTCGACATCGG
>CAIPUQ010000219.1 GCA_903868295.1 uncultured Roseiflexaceae bacterium | reverse complement strand
GGTTTCGTTGCTTTATCAGCATGATAACTTCAGGGCCTTCGATGCGTTGCAGCATGTGGAGTGCTTCGTCACTTTCGTCATCCGTTGCATTGAGTTCTTCGACCCATGTCAAAGGGACACCGCACCAGACGACAGCGCCGTGCGTGTGCATGGCATTGATGACACGTGATGCAAGCGTGAGTGCTTCGAGTCGTGTCGAACGAAATACCTTCGACACTATCCGTGCATGATCCGCACCCGCAGTAAACAGGCTTGCCCCGAGTGACAATGTTTTGGCACTGGTATCGTATATCTGAAAGCTCTGCGTGTCAGTCATAATGCCAAGCAACAAAGGGGTCGCAATGCCTGCGGTAGTTGTAATGCCGAGATACGGCAAAAACTCGGTAATGATCTCGCATGTTGCACAGGCATCTGGGACCACAAGATTGTGTACCCCAAATAATGTGTTCGTTGCGTGGTGATCGATTTGGATGACCGCTGTGTGTTCCAAGAAATGGATGTGCTGCGGCGCAATCCCACCGAGCCGATCTACCGAGGCACAATCGACTGCAATGATGAGGTCGGGATTTGGCCACGGTTTGTCGGCAGTCAGGGCGATGCTTTGTTCGCTCCCAGGCACCCACTCGAGGTATTGTGGTATCGGTTGTTGCACAACCGGGATGATGGTTGCCTCGGTCAGTTGTGGGAGCGCCATCATCAGTCCTACGAGAGAACCGAGAGCGTCGCCATCAGGATTGACGTGGGTTACCAAAAGTATAGTGTTGGCGTTGGTTACACGTTCGCGCCATGTAATGGCAGCGGCGGTAAACATGCTAATGCGGTCCATGTCGTGTCCTACTGTTGCGACTTCATGTCGCGAAGTAATTCATTGATGCGCATGCTGTGGTCGAGTGATTCATCCAGCATGAAGCGAATGTCGGGAGCCGTCCGCAAATGGCGTAGTTCACGGGCAAGTTCGCGGCGGATAAAGCCACGGGCGCGATCAAGCGCGCCCATGGTTGCTTTCCGTGCTTCGGCATCACCCATTACTGATACATGGATATGAGCCATCTGCAGATCTGTCGAAATATCAACGTTCACCACGGTGCAAAAGGCCACGCGCGGATCCTTGACTTCGAATTGGAGGAGGTGGCCGACGATTTGTTGTATCTCGCCGGCCACTTGAAGGGTACGTTTGCTCATCGTTATGCGGTACGCTCCACGCGTTCCTTCCGGTAGAATTCCATGTTGTCGGCATCTTGGACGTCGGTAAACCCGTCCACCACGACACCACATTCGTACCCGGATGTCACTTCACGGACGTCTTCCTTGAAGCGGCGCAAGCTGCTCAAGCGTCCATCATGAACCACGACACCGCTACGGAGGACACGGACCGACAACTGGCGATTGAGCTTGCCATCGGTGACGTAGAGGCCTGCGACGATTTCGCGGCTGGGCAATCGGAACGTGTTGCGGACTTCTGCGTAGCCTTCGATGACTTCGCGGAATTCTGGGTCCAACATCCCGATCATTGCTTTCTTCATCTCTTCCACAAGGTTGTAGATGATGTTGTAGAAGCGAATGTCGATACCGTTGAGCTCAGCAAACTTACGGGCTGCCGGGTCTGGTCGCGCATTAAACCCAATGATGATGGCCCGCGAGGCAATTGCCAAGTTGACATCACTTTCGGTAATCGTACCGGTACCACGGTGGATAATCTTGATTTGGACTTCGCTGGTATTGAGCTGACCCAACGCGTGTTCGATAGCGCCGATGGAACCCATCACGTCTACCTTGACGATCAAGTTCAGTTCCTTGATTTTGCCTTGCTGGATGTTGGCAAACAAACCATCGAGACTGACTGATCGCAGATTTGCCATGGCATCGAGACGAATCTGGCGCTGTCGTTGAACAGCAACTTCGCGTGCAATGGTCAAATCGGTCATGACTTGCAAAATGTCGCCGGCTTGCGGTACTTCGTTGAGCCCAAGGATAAGGATCGGGGTAGATGGCTCGGCAAAGCGGATGCGCTTGCCGGTTTCGTTGAACATCGCACGCACCGTACCTGTACCGTTCCCTACCAACACGTTGTCGTCGAGACGCAATGTGCCGTTTTGGATGAGGACAGTTGCAATCGGGCCACGTTGTCGATCCATTTCTGCTTCGACGACGGTGCCAATTGCTTTGGCTTGTGGGTTAGCTTTGTAGTCCTGAAGGTCTGCTACCAACAAGATCATTTCGAGCAATCCGTCGATGTTGGTGCGCATACGTGCCGATACTTCGACACATGGGACATCGCCACCGTACGATTCGACAATGACATTGTTGACCGCGAGCTGTTGACGCACGTTGTCAGGGTTGGCGTTTGGTGAGTCCATCTTGTTGATGGCGACAATCATCGGCGCACCTGCTGCACGGACGTGCGAGATGGCTTCGATGGTCTGCGGCATCACACCGTCGTCGGCGGCAACCACAAGCACAACAATGTCGGTCACTTGTGCGCCACGGGCACGCATCGCGGTGAACGCTTCGTGGCCCGGGGTGTCGAGGAAGGTGATTTTACGACCGTTCACTTCGACTTGGTATGCGCCCACGTGCTGTGTGATACCACCAGCCTCACCCTCGGCGACTTTGGTCTGCCGGATCGAGTCGAGCAGTTTCGTTTTGCCGTGGTCGACGTGACCCATGATGGTGACCACCGGAGGGCGGGTAATCAGGGTTTCATCTGTTTCGGCAGCCAGCACGTCTTTGATGTTATCTACGATGCCAATCATGGCTTCGGGGATGTATTCGGTCGTTTCGATGTTGAATTCGGCGCAGATGAGTGCGGCGGTTTCGTAATCGATTTGTTGGTTGATGTTGGCAACCACACCACTCTTGAGCAAAATCTTCAAGATTTCGGCTGCACCGACGCTGGTTGCTTCGGAGAGCTCACGTACCGTTAGATTGCTGCCGAGTTGGATCGGCCCTTTGGGGCGGACGACGGGGCGGGCGACTTGTTGCCGACCACCAATACCACGGCCCATCATCGAGCCGGGTTTGCCGCCTTTGCCGCCTTTGCCACGTCCCTGACCGTCGCTCTCGGCGGCGTCAGATCCGCGTACCGCTCCTTTGCGATCGGTACTGTTCCGGCGTTGTCCCGAATTGCCGCCACGGCTCCCTGGGACTGCGCCGCCGACACCACCGCCGACAGGACCACTATTGAACCCACCACGGCTTGGACCACCAGGTCCACCCGCACCACCCATCGGGCCAGACCGCGGTGGGCCGCCAGGAGCACCGCCAAAGGGGCGATCACCCGGGGGACGCGGTGGCCGATCGCCGAATGGGCGATCACCGGGAGGGCGTGGAGGACGGTCACCAAATGGCCGATCGCCAGCTGGGCGTGTACCCGTGAATGGACGATCACCGGGAGGACGTGGAGGACGGTCGCCAAAAGGACGATCGCCTGCAGGCCGCGGTGGTGGTCGCTCGCCCGGAGGGCGTGGCGTATATGGTCGATCGGCGCTTACCGGTGGGCGTTCGCCTGGAGGACGTGGGGTATATGGACGGTCGCCAAATGGTTGACGGTCGCCGGCAGGACGATCGCCAGCGGGACGTGGTGGGCGATCGGCGTATGGCCGATCACCGGCCGGTCGTGGTGGTCGATCGCCGAATGGACGATCCCCAGCAGGACGTGGTGGGCGGTCACCCATCGGGCGGTCGCCAGCGGGTCGTGGGGGGCGGTCCCCGTACGGGCGGTCTCCGGCAGGGCGAGGAGCTGATGCGCCTGCGCTTTGCGGTGGCCGACTTGCTGGGACTGGTCGGGAATCTGAGGGACGGGATTCATCAGGACGGGTTTTATCGTCGCTGCCGTTCCCTCCTCCTTGGGATGTATCATCACTGGCTGCATACAATGGCAGACGCAGCATGTCGTTCCAAAATCGTCGCATTCGCTATCCTCCGTGTTGGCGGGTGCTGACATCACCTGATGTCATCGGTTGTTCAAGAGTAAGTGTCCGTGCAAAGGACGTCAGCGTTGCCCGATCCTCTTCTGTGAATGTGGAGAGCCGTAGTGCGCTCTGAATGCTGGTGCGCTCGAGTGCTGTCGTCCAGCAAGACGGATTCGAACAGAGGTATGCACCGCGACCGTTTCTTTTTCCCGTGATATCTATAGCCACACGTCCTTCTGCAGTCCGTACAACTCGTACCAAACCACGTTTGGCACCGGTTGACCTGCAGCTGATACACATCCTGGTCGGGATGTGCTTCGGACGTTGATGGGAACTCGTCATTCATTCACCGTGTAGTCAATGTCGGGGATCATAAACGACGCAATCAAGCGGTCGTTTGCGTAGATAAACAACTTGACTGAGGTAGCCCGAATCTGTATGGTTTGACCCACATAGTCGGTTCCCAACGGACCGTATTCGATGTTCTGATAGACAAATGTGCCGTATTCGGAAACGACCCGGTCTTCGACCTTTGCATTTGCCAATTCTACATCGAGCGCCATACTCTCGGCTTCAGCTGCTTGGCGGAATTCGCTTGCTTCACGCATTTCGTCAATCAACGTGCTCGACGACTTGATGTCGATTTTCCACTTGGTCAATTTGGCGGCAAGCCGAACATTTTGCCCTTCTTTGCCAATTGCCAGCGAAAGCTGTTTATCGGGGACAATGACGACTGCTTTGTCCATGTCGCGGATTTGCACCTCGACGACTTGCGCAGGTGACAATGCGTTGGCGATGAATTCTTTCACATCGGTAGACCATTGGACGACGTCGATTTTCTCGCCGTTCAATTCGTTGACGATGTTCTGGATGCGCACGCCGCGGATACCCACACACGCGCCGACGGGATCGATGCCCTCTTGGCGAGCTGCGACGGCACATTTGGTGCGTACTCCGGGCTCGCGTGAGATGCTTTTGATTTCGACGGTGCCTGCCAGGATCTCGGGCACTTCCATCTCGAAGATGCGTTTGATGAGGTCATTGTCGGTGCGTGACACCAGCAAACGCGTCCCACGGTCTTCGCGTCGGATTTCTTTGAGCAATACCTTGATGCGTGTGCCTGGTCGGTAGTTATCGGATGCGACTTGCTGGTCGCGTGGCAAAATAGCTTCTGCTTTGCCGAGATCGATGATGATGTTGCCGTTGACGTTCCGCTGCACAACCCCAACCATCAATTCGCCGCGACGCTCGTTGAATTCGCTGTAGACATTGTCGCGTTCGACATCACGGATGCCCTGCAAGATGACTTGCTTGGCGGTCTGTGCGGCAATGCGGCCGAAGTCTTTGGGTGTTGTTTCGACAACGATCTTTTCAAGCACTTGGATGTTTGGATCGTGTTTGCGTGCTTCGTCGTAGCTAATCTCGAAGCGCTCGTCTTCGACTTCGTCGACGACCAGCATTTCAGAATACACGTGTGGATCGCCCTTGACGGGGTCGATTTTGACCACGATCTCAATCGCTGGCGGTCGTTCGCCGAGCGAACGCCGATATGCGGCGACTAATGCCTTTTCGACCTGCTCGATAATGCGTTCGCGCGGTATGCCACGCTCGGCTGCAATGGCGGATATGGCTGCAAAAAATTCTGTTCTCATCCTGCTTCACCCTCGTTAACGTGAGAGAAAAAAGAAAAGCGGGGAATACCCACTTCTGCGTAAAAAACCTATCGGTGGACGCACAACATGGCACGGGTACGCCGTGACATCTGGTATAGTATAGCATATTCAACGGGACAAATGTAATCCCTACGTAAGAATTGCAGGTGGATGGAGTGACCGCCAATACGCTCCTCGCAATCGATGCCGGGATTACTTGCGGCTTTGCGTTCTTCTGCCTCGAGTCCCACCAGCTATTGCGCTACCGTTCGCACAACTACGGTAACTTGGTGCGGTTGCGCCGCGCTGCTGCGTCGTTTTTGGCGGATGAACCCTCCGTGCGTGCCATCATCCTCGAAGGTGGTGGATCGATTGCAGACGTGTGGGTCAAACCGGCACGCCACCGTTCCATCCCCATCCAGCTCATCACTGCCGAACAATGGCGTGCAGACGCGCTCTTGCCCCGTGATCAACGCCGTGGCTATATCGCCAAAAAGGCCGCAATAACCTCAGCGCGCCAGCAAATAAACGACCATGCCACCAAACGCACCAAAGCGCTCCGTGATGACACCGCCGAAGCAATCATGGTAGGAGAATGGGCATTGGAACGCATGGCTGAACTTTTTCCTGCACTGTACGAAGGAAGGGAACCCAATGACCGCTGATACACGTGACGTGCTCAAAGCACTGGTCCGGGCCGAAATCGAAGCGGCAGTGCCGACCCTCATAGGCCTGAGTGATTGGATGTATCACAACCCCGAACTCGGCCGTCAAGAATACCAGGCGTCGGCCAAAATCGTCGATATCATTACCGAATACGGCGCATCGGTCACCAAAAACATTGCCGGCATGGAGACTGCGTTTGTTGCAGCTCTGCCGGGTCAGAAGCCTGGCCCTAAAATCGGTATCATCGCTGAATACGATGCACTCCCCGAAGTCGGCCAAGGCTGTGGACATAACATCATCGCTACCGCAGCACTCGGTGCTGCTATGGGATTGGCCCGTATCGGTAACCGTTTGCCTGGGTCGGTTGTGCTCCTCGGCACACCCGCCGAGGAGTCCGCAGTACCCAACGCCGGCGGCAAGATTCATATGATCCGAGACGGGCATTTCGATGGCCTCGATGCGACGATCATGATACATCCGATGACCTATGATCGGCTCGATTACGATTCTTCGTTGGTCGCCAAAGGGTTGGAGCTCACGTTTCATGGCAAATCGGCTCACGCCGCTGCCAATCCACAAGACGGCATCAATGCACTCGACGCGCTTATTGTGACCTTTTCGAGTGTCGGATTACTGCGCCAGCAGATTCGTGATGATGCACGCATCCACGGGATTATCACCCATGGTGGTACCGCGCCAAATGTCATACCCAATCTGACCAAAGCACGCTTCCGTATCCGTGGAGCAGACATTGCGTACGCAGAGGACCTCTTTCGCCGTGTTGTTGCTTGCGCACAAGCCGGTGCACTCGCGACGGGTTGCACGCTCGAGTGGGAGGAGTATATGCCGGCCTACCTCAACATGGTACCTAACCGTGCACTCGGCCAACTCTTCGCCAATAACCTCGAACATATCGGTCGTAACTTGTCTGCCGCTCCGGCGAAAACCGGATCGGGTTCGACAGACCTCGGCAATGTCAGCCATCACGTTCCTTCCATCTGTGCCTACCTCGAAATCTGCGGGACCGAGGCAAGTTGGCATTCGACTGCAGTCGCCTACGCCACCATTACCGCCAAAGGCCACAAGGCAATTGTCGATGGCGCGGTTTCTATGGCATTGACGGCAATCGATTTTCTCTATGACGACGAAGCGCGCGCAGCCATCAAAACGGAATTTGCACACGCACAGCGTTATACCGGTGATGTGTAATGAATGACATCGTTTTTGAATCAGCCCGTACC
>CAIPUQ010000218.1 GCA_903868295.1 uncultured Roseiflexaceae bacterium | reverse complement strand
GGTATCGTGCGACCAGTTCCGGCAACACTGTACACGCATAATCGATATCGTGCGGTGTTACATACCCATGGACAGAGCAGCGGATCCGTTGCAGATCTGCATCACCCCAAATCTCGATTCCTTCGCGCCGCGCAGCATGCACGACCGCAGCTGGATCTGCGCTCACGGCACAGATATTCCCAGCCCGATGCGCTGCGTTGCGTGGGGTGAGGAGCTCTACGCCAGCAGTTTCGAACGCCACATATAATCGTTCACCTTGGTCGAGCGCATAGCGTTCGAGCGTCGCTCCGTCTATGGTCTGATGGTATGCGAGTGCGTTTGCGAGGATGTAGAGGTCCACGAAGTTTGGGTTCCCAACTTCTATCCGGGCGGCATCAGCATGCACATGATACTCGGCGGGGTGCGGTGCAGGGCGCGCTGAGCGCCAGCCGACCATTGGCTCGAATGTGGGTACGCGGCGACGGTTCCACATCACAATCCCCAGATGTGTTCCAAACAGCCATTTGTAGCCGCTACACACCACAAAATCAATATCTGACGCATCTACCTCGATGATCCCGAGCGAATGTGTGGCATCGACCAGGACTTGTGCGCCGACGGCATGCGCCGCAGCCAATATCCCCTGCAATGGAATGCGCCTGCCTGTGCGGGTGCTGACCTGGCTGAGATAAATCAACCGTGTGCGCGGGGTGATAGCGTCGATGATTGCCTGTGCTTCAATCTCTGGATCGGGATGGAACGCTGGCATGACGGGCACAACCCCGACACGCTGCAACCAGCCGAACAAGTACCGACCACTCGGATACTCGTCATCGACCGTGATAACTTCATCTCCTGGTCGCCAGGTATAGGCGCTCACAATGGCAGCAATGCCGGCCGAACTGCTCCCCACAAATGCGATGTCGCCTGCATCTGCATTGAGCATTCGTGCGACTCGTTGGGCGCAGACGAGACGTTTTGCAAAGAATCGTTCACGCCCCGGCATCCCTGCCGCTTTGTCAGTCATGAACTCTTCGATGGCATCACGATGCGATACGAGCATCGGTGTCTCACCACCTGCGGCGAGATGAATGGTCGTACCGAGCCCTACAAAATCTGCTTTCGGGTACAACATATGCCCTCCATTGATTTACGCTGCCGCGCGCATAGCCAGGACCAGTGCACCGAGCATACCCGCTTGGTTCCCCAACGCAGGTGGGACGATGTAATCGTCGATATGATCCAGAATAGCCGGCGTGTTGATGTACCCATTGAGTCGCGACAATACATTACGCCGAATCATGGGGAACAAATGGAGTTGTTCCATCACCCCACCACCGAGAATGATACGCTGCGGCGACACCAACAGGATGGTGTTCATGAGTGCCTGCGCGATGTAATCCGCTTCGTATTCCCAGGCGACATGATCCGGAGGGAGCAGATGGGCTTTCGTCCCCCAACGTTTTTCGATGGCGGGCCCTGCAGCCAATCCCTCAAGACAGTCGAGGTGAAACGAACAGTTCCCCGCAAAGGTATCGAGTGGATTGCGCGAAAGGCGCTGATGCCCGCTTTCGGGATGCATCATGCATGGCAATGGTTGGCCGTTCACAATAATCCCTGCACCGATGCCGGTCCCAATGGTGTAGTAGACGATATGTTGCAATCCCTGACCAGCACCCCAGGTCAGCTCGCCTAACGCAGCGGTAGTGACATCGAGATCGAATCCTACAGGCACCCCCAACGCAGCTTGAATAGGAGCGACCACCGCTGCGTTGCTCCAAAACGGCTTGGTCGTGGGCGCCACACTGCCATAATTAGGCAATGATTTATCCAACACAATCGGACCGAACGATCCAATGCCGATTGATGTCAACGGCGTTTGGGCATGATGTGCCGCCAAAAATGCAATAATCTGTGGAATGTTTTCTTCAGGGGATGTCGTTGGGAAGCGTACTTCTGCACGGATGTCGTCCGGTCCGGCCACAACAGCGCAGACCATTTTCGTCCCACCCGTCTCGACTACACCGTACAGTGCCATGTCACCCTCACTTCTCTGTCTGCAAAAATCCCAGCCCACGCAACGCCGTATAAGTGCCCCGTGCGACGATACTGCCATGATCAAGGATGATAATCTCGTCAGCCATCTGCATCACCGTTGGACGGTGCGTCACAATCAGACAGGCGACCGTTGCCCGAATATCCGTGAATCGCTGCCACAGTGACTGCTCGGTCACAATGTCTAGTGCGCTCGATACGTCGTCGATACACCATACCTGCGGTGTTTCGTAGAGCATCCGTGCAAACGCAGCACGC
>CAIPUQ010000217.1 GCA_903868295.1 uncultured Roseiflexaceae bacterium | reverse complement strand
GGGTCGTATTTCTGCAAGTCGGCACAGAGCTGAGCGACAACCACGCTCGAATCAACAATCCCACGGGGGCGTCGTTCATCACCGGTCAGCGATTGATAGATCTGTGTGGTTAACTCGGTGATGCGCGCACCATTTTGGAAGCGCGTTCGTTCGGCGACTAATGCTTCTTCTTCACCCAGAACGAGCTTGGCAGCTGAAACATCTGCTTGGAGTGAGCGGAGTTCTTGGATGCGTTCGGTGCGCCGATCCGCTGCGGTGCGTAGCTCGTTGAGTTCGGTGCGGATTGATCTCCATTGTGTATAGAGGTCAGACACTTTCTGCCGAGCGGGGAACAATGCCCCGAAGCGGTCGAGGATGTCGAGGTGGGTTTTGGCATTGAAAATGGTTAGACCATCGTGTTGACCGTGGATGTCAATCAGCCAGCTGCCTACTTCACGCACCACTGCGTTTGTGACGGCGCTGCCATTGATGCGGCTGACGGTCCGGTTGCTTTCGCGATTGACCTCGCGCAGAATGATGATGCTGTCGTCACCCTCTTCGCGCAAGCCGTGCTCGTCGAGGAGTGCAATAAAATCGGGGTGTGGTTTGACTTGAAAGACGCCCTCGATGCGCGAGCGATCGGTGCCGCTACGAATATGACTCGCATCGAAACGATCACCACGGAGAATGCCCAGGGCGTCTATGATCATCGATTTGCCCGCACCTGTCTCGCCGCTCAGCACCGAAAAGCCGTTGGAAAAAGACAGGGCAACCTGGTCGATAATTGCAAAATTACCGATATGAAGTTCTATAAGCATATCTGACCTCGTTTCGGTCGCACGTGTGAGCAGAAGTACACCACTGCGCGCGGCTTACTTGGTGAAGACTTCGAGGAACTCTTGGAGCTTCTCGGGACTATGGAAGACGAAGGTTAATCGAACGTCGCGTGGGCTCCGTTGGATTTGTACGGGGGTTCCAACATGCACTTCGAGTTCGCGTGCCACTGCACGGTCGTCAGCACTGGTGGTGTTTTGTGGTTCGTTGTCGATGGACGAAGTGCTCGACGACTTGGGTTTGATGGGGGTAGGTTTGCCGCCGCGTGCAGATACTCCGCGTATGGTATGGAGTGCGCTGGCTGCATCTGCTATCGTGTCGAACGAACTGTCACTGAGAAGCTCTGCTTCACGTACGGTCATGGTTTCTTGTTGCATCACGGTCAGTAACACATTTTGTCTGTCTGGCTCATTTATTTTGAGCAAGGTGCGACCGTGGCCTGCGCTGATTGAACCGCCGCGGAGAGCGATTTGCGCATCTTCGCTGAGGCGTAAGAGGCGCCGGGTGTTGGTAATATGCACGCGGCTTGTGCGACCCATACGGACAGCGATTTCTTCGTCACTGAGTTGGAACTCGTCTTTCAGTGCTTGATACGCGAGTGCTTCTTCGATGGGGTTGAGATCTGCACGTTGAACGTTTTCGATGATCGCTATTTCGAGCATCTCTTGTGGTGTGCTCTCGCGGATGATGACCGGTACCGTGGTCAGCCCAGCTTGGCCAGCAGCGCGTAAACGCCGTTCACCGGCAATGAGTTCATACCCACCACTCGGTAGACGGGTTACGATCAGCGGCTGTACTACGCCATGCTCTTTGATTGATGCCGACAAATCAGCGATTTGTTGATCGTCGAACGTCTTCCGTGGTTGATATCGATTGGGTCGTACGTCGCCGATGGCTATTTCGCGGATGGAAAGATTATTAGATGGCGCCCCTTCCGGAGCACTGGGGAGAAGCGCATCGAGCCCACTCCCAAGACCGCCACGTCGCTTGCTCATGGTGTTATCCCTTCAAGTTCATGCGTACGAGTAAATCTTCGGCAACCCGTTGGTATGCTGTGGTGGCACGGCCCTCGGGATCGTATTCGTATAGCATTTGGCCATAACTCGGTGCTTCACTCGCACGTACACTCCGTGGTATCGGTGTGTTACAGATATGAACAGGAAAAAACCGTCGTACTTCGTCGACGACTTGCTGTGCGAGGTTTGTGCGACCATCGTACATTGTCATCACAACACCAAGGATAGACAACTTGGGGTTGAGGCTCTGGTGCACGCGGTCGATGATGTTTTTGAGTTGCGCAAGTCCCTCCAGTGCCAAAAACTCACACTGGAGCGGAATGCACACGGTGTTGGCCGCTGCGAGTGCGTTGACCGAAACGAATCCGAGCGCAGGCGGACAATCGAGCATGATGATGTCGTACTTGTGTCGTATCGGGGCAATCGCTTCGGATAAGCGGAATTCACGACGTTCTGTGTCGACGAGCTCGACTTGTACGCCGGACAGTCGTTCACTTGCTGCAATCAAATCGAAGTTCGGACGATTTGTCGGGAGTATTGCCGCTGTGATCGGTTTTGTTCCCATGATGACTTCGTAGGTGGTGTTCACGAGGTTCTGTTTGCTTATGCCGAGACTTGTTGCAGCGTTACCTTGTGCATCACAGTCTATGAGCAGTACACGGAGGTTGCTGCGTGCAAACTCGCCACATAGATTCACGGCGGATGTTGTTTTGCCAACCCCGCCCTTCTGATTCATGCATGCCACAACAATGCCGGCTCGTGGTACATCGTTTGGTTGGTGCTGTACTGTCACTGGGTTCTCCTGCTGGCACACGAATGTGTGTGCTTACTATACCGTTTGAGTTGATTAAAAAGGTACGGGGTGTAAATTTGTCGTACTGGAGATTGTACTGTATTTCGTTGCGATTGTCCTGTTTGGACATTGTTTCACGTGAAACAATGATGTATTTGTAATGGTTTGTGCTGTCTGAGTGTTTGTGCATTCTACAGTGTTTCACGTGAAACACTCCGACAGTGACACAACTGTTTCACGTGAAACATTAATCTGTCGACTGGGGCGAAGCTTTCGAATACTCAAGCAAAGGCATCGTGTAGAATACGAGAACGCAACAAGAGAGGGATCAGATGAAGATAGCGTTGTTTATCACGTGTTTCAACGACACGCTCTTCCCGAACACAGGCAAGGCTGTTGTGACCATTCTTGATCGATTGGGTCACCAGGTGGCGTTCCCAGAGGAACAGACGTGTTGTGGGCAGATGCATTTCAACACGGGGTACCAAGCCGAGGCGATGCCGTTGATCAAGCGATTTGTTCGTGTGTTTTCGGAATATGAGTGTATTGTTTCGCCCTCTGCGTCGTGCGTCGGAATGGTGCGCGAGATGTATCGATATGCAGCAGAAGTTGCCCAGGACGCGGCACTCGCAGCACAGATCGAAGAGTTGGCGCCGCGTGTGTACGAATTGTCGGAGCTTTTGGTGAACAAATTAGGTTACGAGGATGTCGGTGCGTATTACCCGCACCGCGTCACGTACCACCCGACGTGTCATTCGTTGCGCGGTATTCGTGTCGGCGACGCGCCCGAGAAGTTGTTGCGCGCGGTGCGAGGGATTGATTATGTGCCATTGCCAGCAGCGGTAGAGTGTTGCGGGTTCGGCGGGACATTTGCCGTCAAAAATGCAGATACATCGATGGCCATGTTGAGCGACAAAATGCGTAACATCACGGGGACGCGTGCCGAGGTATGTGTGGCTGCCGACAATTCGTGTTTGATGCACATCGGCGGTGCGTTGCATCGGCAGCGTACCGGGGTCAAGATTGCGCACTTGGCAGAAGTGCTTGCGATGGAGGAGCAGGTATGAAGCCAGACTCAGTCATCATTGAACTGTCGCCCGAGTTTTCGGTCGGCGCAAAACAGGCGCTGCAGAACACGCAACTCAGACGCAACATGGGCAAAGCGACGCAGACAATCCGCGCCAAGCGAGCAGCGGTTGTCGGTGAAGTGGCGGACTGGGAAGAGTTGCGCGATGCAGGTGAGCGTATCAAGGCCGACACGATGGCGCACTTGGATGTCTATATCCAACAGCTCGAAAAGAATATTCAAGCCGCGGGAGGTACCGTCCATTGGGCGAGTACGGCAGCGCAGGCAAACGATATAGTGACGCGTCTTATTCAGGCGACGAAGTCCAAACACATCATCAAAGTAAAGTCGTTAACGACCGACGAAATACGGCTCAACGAAGCACTCGAAGAAGCAGGAATCACGCCGATCGAAACGGACCTCGCAGAGCTGATTATCCAATTGGCGCACGAGAAATCGTCACACATCCTGGTGCCAGCTATCCACAAGAATCGATCCGAGATTCGTGAGCTGTTTCAAAAAGCCATGCATTTGCCGGACCTGACGGATGATCCGAAGGATCTCGCGGCAGCTGCGCGGACGTTCCTGCGCGAGAAGTTCATGTCGGTCAAAGTCGCAACGAGCGGTGCGAACTTCGCTATTGCCGAGACAGGGAGTGTCTGTGTCGTCGAGTCCGAAGGCAATGGACGTATGTGTCTGACGTTGCCGGATGTCCTCATCACCGTCATGGGTATCGAAAAAATCCTGCCGCGATGGGAAGATCTGGGTGTCTTTATGCAACTGCTGCCGCGGTCTTCGACGGGTGAGCGGATGAACCCATACACGTCAATCTGGACGGGCGTTCATCAAGGCGATGGGCCGCAGGAGTTCCACATCGTTCTCTTGGACAACGGGCGGACGCAGGTGTTGGGTGATAGTGTGGGTCGCCAGACGTTGCACTGCATCCGTTGTAGCGCGTGTATCAACATCTGTCCCGTCTATGAACGGACAGGCGGG
>CAIPUQ010000216.1 GCA_903868295.1 uncultured Roseiflexaceae bacterium | reverse complement strand
CTCATCAGGAGGCGCACCACGGGGCGGGGTTTGCCTTTGGCATCGGCCTCGGTGCCCAGCGGGGCGTTGGACCAACTGGCTTTTTTGGACTGATAGCGGCGGCCAGCCACGGAATGCGTGTCGCACGCTTCGTAGCCGGCCGCAGGGGCAAGGATGTCCAGTTTCCGTTCGAGGTCCATGGATAGTCAGATTATTCTTTGGGTTTGTTGTCGGGCAGCGTGTCGATATTGAGCGGGCCGGTCTGATTGACTTTGTCGAGCATGGCGTCTTCGATGCGGACGGTCTCGGGGGCTGGGGTTTCGTCGAACAACGCCTTGGGAGCGACCACAGCGACCTCTTCGGTTGCATCGCTGGTACCGTCAACGGCCTCTTCGATGTGGCGGGCATGGTTGATCCACAACCCAATCACCCCACCGACGATCAGCACAATGCTGGCGATTTGGGCGACGCGCAACGAATCGCCACAGCCGCCACCGATGAGGTCGGTACACAGGCTGTCGACGCGCAGGCCTTCGATCCAGAGCCGGCCAGTGCCGTAGATGATGGCATAGAAGAGGACCATGTCACCACGGCGCAGAATGTCGCGGTAGCGTCGTTCGATGAGGACGAGCAACCCCACGCCGGCCAGGTTCCACAACGATTCGTACAAGAACGTCGGGTGAAAAAGCGTGCTGGCAGGAAATTTATCGAGGTCGTTGTAGGGTGCCAGGCGATAAGGTGCATCGATGACCACGCCAAAGCCCAGGTTCGACGGCTGGCCATAGGCTTCTTGGTTGAAGAAGTTGCCCCAGCGGCCGATTGCCTGCGCCAGCATGAACGTCGGCATCACGATATCGAGCCATTCGATCATGTTGAGGTTGTGGCGTTTGGTGTAGATGTAGGCTGCCAACGCCGTGCCGATGAGGGCACCATGGATGGCCAGGCCGCCGGTGGCCGGGTTGAGAATCATCAGCCAGCTCTGATTGGCGAAGCGCGGCCATTCGAAGATGACGTAGTAGATGCGCGCAAAGGCGATGCCCATGATCATCCCAAAGACGACCATGTTCCACATGTGTTCGGGGTCGAGCCCACGCTTTGCGGCGCGGTTGGCAGCCCACTGACCAGCAATCATGGCGCCACCGACAATGAGCACGCCGTACCAGCGCAACGCGACTTCGAACGAGCCCAGCATAAACTGAATCAAAAATGGATCGTCGGGTGGGTAAATCTGCATGGTGGCCCTCAGCTATTCTCTATTACGATTATTTTACTGCAAACAGGTGCGATGCGCCTTGCACTCACCAACTGCTCATACGACCGTCACCAAACAGTGGGTGGTACAATATGCGCGGGTCTACCGCACAGACGAGGTCACTATGCTCATTGCCATCGACATCGGCAATACCAATATCAAAATCGGCATCTTCGACGGTGCCACCATCGTTGCGCATTGGCGGGTCTTGACCGAGCGCGGCAAACTCGCCGACGAGTATGCGGTCCTATTGCACAATCTGCTCACCCTTGCCGGCATCGATCGGCGCGACATCGACGGCTGTGTGATGTCGTGCGTCGTGCCACCGTTGACGACCCAATTCAAGCAAGTCTGCGAAAACTACCTGGGTATTGCCCCGTTGATGGTCGGCCCGCGCGTGCCGTCGGGCTTGCGCTTCGATGTCGAATCCCCCGACGAAATGGGGTCGGATCGCATCGCCAACTCCCTCGCCGCCACGCGCATGTATGGGACTCCGGTGATTGCCATTGCCTTCGGCACGGCAACGACCTTTGATGTCGTTGTGGATGATGTCTACATTGGCGGGTGTATCGCACCGGGGCTGGGCATCTCGTCAGACGCGTTGTTTTCGCTGGCTGCCCGGCTGTACCAGGTCGAACTGGTGCGCCCGCCGGCCGTGATTGCCCGCAACACCATGCACCACATGCAGGCCGGGGTCATCATTGGCTACACCGGCTTGGTCGAGGGCATCGTCAGCCGCATGCACGCCGAGCTGGGGCAGACCTGCCCGGTGGTGGTGACCGGCGGCTTGGCTGATGTGATTGCCAAAGAGACCCCCGTCATCACGGCGGTCGAACCCAATCTGACACTCAACGGCCTGCGCATGATCTACCTGCACAATCGCCCCGATGGCGCCACACAGAAATAACGAGGTACGCACATGTCTGTGTTGCCCCCACCTGCTGACAAAGCCCGCTTCGTGGCGGCCATGTTCGACCGCATCGCCGGCGGCTACGACCGCATGAATCGGCTGATGACCTTCGGCCTCGACGACTGGTGGCGGCGCATCACCGTGCGTGCATTGGCACCCGCGGCCGATGCCCAGATGCTCGACATCGGCAGCGGTACCGGGCCTTTTTTGCCCATCCTGCTGGCCCATGCGCCGCAGGGGTATGCGATCGGGACGGACTTCACCCTGGCCATGATGCAGGCCGGCCAGGCACGCCTGACGGAACAGTCGGCGTTTGTCTGTGGCGACGCCATGCAGCTCCCGTTTGCCGATGCGACATTTGACATCATCACGGCGGGCTTTGTGATCCGCAATGTGGTCGACATCGATACCACCTTCCGCGAGCTCTATCGCATCACCAAGCCCGGCGGCAAACTTGCCATCCTTGAGGTGGCCCGACCACGGCTGGCGCTGGTACGCTGGGGGCATCGGCTCTACTTCGAACGCATCATGCCAGCGCTGGCGGGGGCGTTGGGGGCCGACCCGGTCGCGTATCGCTATCTGCCCGAGTCGTCGCGCTTGTTCCCCGACCCACCGGTGCTGGCCGACATGCTCCGGGCTGCGGGCTGGCAACAGGTCACGTATCGCTTGTTGCCGCCCAATGCGGTGGCGTTGCATGTTGCGGAGAAGGAATCGGGAGACGGGCACGCAGAGGCGCGGAGATTGAGAGAACGCGGAGATTTTCGATAGACGGCTCCGATCAGGTTGGGTGGCGGGGGATGTTGAAGAGAAGCGGTCACGCAGAGGCGCTGAGATCCCCATAGCCCCACGGCATGCCGTGGGGCTATGGTTTTGTTGGCGTGGGGCTATGGTTTATAAAACGGGCGAGGTCGTCATGCCCCGCGCATCGGGGTATCGCCCTTGCTTGAGCGTTCGCAGATTTCTGCGCTATTGGGCGGGGCTTTTTGCAAAAAGCCCCGTTTTTCGTGGGTATCTCTGCGTCCTCCGTATCTCTGCATCTCCGCGCGTACGTTCCCCGTGTTTTCTTCTGTGTGCTACCATATTCCCAGCAATACAGCAATATGGGCACAACATGAAGACAACGATCGACCTTCCCGATGATCTGCTCAGAGCCGTCAAAATCCGTGCCGCCCAACAAGGCCGCACCCTCCGTGAGCTGGTTAGCGAGTACATCGCCTCCGGGCTGGCGACTCCACCGGGACAGGTTCAAAGAAACGCAGTTGCGTTCCCGGTCATCCCCACAGCCGCCGACGCACCGCTCGCCACGATGACCCGTGCGCAGATCGTAGCGTTCGAACACGAGGCACTGACGGAGGACGACGACG
>CAIPUQ010000215.1 GCA_903868295.1 uncultured Roseiflexaceae bacterium | reverse complement strand
TGTTAGAAAACACCTATCACTTCACCCTGAAAATTTCATACAATAGACAGTGGTATGTTGTACAAAAAACCGAACCACGTTGTTTGTTCGTTTTGGAGCGTAGATATGAAGCTTACACGTTCGCGATCGCCGTTGCTGCACCATAGAGTATTCCACCTGTTGTTTCTCCTCTTGCTGGTGGTCGGTTCGGTATATGCCATTGATACAACACCACCACCGGTCAATGCATCGGTACAGAGCACATCTGCCGGTCTGAGCGGGCAGGTACAACAGCGAACCAACAGCGGGCGGGTCATACCGACAACGAGTAACCCCACCGGTAATGGCGTGACCGCCAGCCGTACCTATGCGAACACATCATTCGAAAGCAATGATTCGGGTTGTACGATGTCGACCTACCAATACGCCCGCGAATCAGACATGCGTGGTTGGTTGACTTCGGCGCCTTCCGGCAATGCATCGTGTAATGGTGTGGTCTATTCGCCGGGCCGCACCGGCAGAATCATCGAACTGCAAGTCCAAGCGACTGCAGGTTACACAGTGCAGCAAGGTACTGCATACGCAGAACTCAACGCTGACTATGCGTCCATGATGTACCAACCCATTTGTTTCAACAATAGTGACGTGATTACATATTCGTTTGCGCATCGGCCCATGGGCAATCGCACCGATGTGACAGAGTTCCGCATCGGGATACCGTCGGGATTGCCAGCCGGCTCACGGACAGCAAACACATATAGCCGACAAATCGCACAAGCCTCGAGCACACAAAGCGGCAATATCGTCACATCGACGTCACAAACCGCCTACACCGGTACAACCAGCACGACCAACACTATTTCGACAGCCAAGTGGGGCATTTACACCGGTGTACACACGCTCCCGTCGACAGGCTGGGCGGGGATCTTTAATGTCGGGTTCGTTGCCATTTCGGGTGCGAGCCCGCAGGCCGGCAACTTGCTCGATGCAATCACCATGGGATTAAGCCCATTGGTCGACCTCGGGTCCTCTCGTGACACGTCTGCCGGTGAGCAATCGACTCCGACGTCGTTGCGCATCCGCATCAACGGCCGCATCGCAGCAGGTGCCAAAATCGCTCTGACGACCATTGCCGGTGATGCAATTCCCGATACCGACTACAGCATCGGTTCGGTCACCGCTGGGACGTTTGGGAGTGTGACGACCACACATACAGCTGGTACCAATGTCTGGGTTTTCGACATCCCACCCGGCGACTATGACGGTGGGGTGACCCCAGCCAACAACACCGGTGGGCTTACTGTACCCATTGTGTACAGCTACGACCAGGTCTCAGAAGGCACCGAATTCGTCCAGTTCGGCGTCTCGGATCCTGGTGTCGATGGCGGTACCACGGACTGGGCCAAGGGCGATCCGACCTGCGATACGTCCGAAAAGAACGACGGCGTGGTCTACACCATTACCAATGTCGACCCGACGGCTACGCCGACCAATACTCCAACGCCTACGTTTACCCCATCGATGACGTCGACGCCCACCATGACCTATACCCCGTCCAAAACCCCATCGCCGACCCTCGAGTTGCGTGCACCGGGTGAAGTCCCAACGTCCAGCAATCCGACCATCGATACGTCGATTGCCGGCGTCCGTACGATGGCCAATACGTCGTTCGAAGTAACTGATACGCCGTGCTCGATCCTCACCGGTGGATGGGATTACATCCGTCAAGAATACATGGCGGGGTGGTTTACGGCACACCCAGTGCATCAGGAAGCATGCAACAGTAGCAAAGCTGGCCCATCGTCGTACCGCGTCATTGAACTCAATCAGGTCGCAGGTGCTCCCGATGGTAATAACGTGGCGTCTCTCAATGCCGAAGTCGCTTCGTTCCTGTATCAGAAGCTCTGCGTCAAAAGCGGTGAAACATTCGACTTCGAGTTCTATCATAACGTCGGCGGTACCAGCAGGACAGACATTGCTGCGTTCCGGCTCGGCATCCCATCTGGATTACCAGCCGGTTCTGTGAGCGCAGATACGTACGACCGTGAAGTTATTCGGGCGAGTTCTTCGGTCGGCGGATCGGCGCTCGTCGTCACAGGGGTCAGCAAAACAGACGGGTCAGGAACCACCGCGGCTGCTGCGTCCATAGAAGCGAACTGGGGCAAATACTCTGGAACGCACACATTACCTGCCTCCGGCTACGACGGAGTCCGTAATATTGGGTTCTTTGGGATTCAATCGGCAAGTCCGGGATCCGGAAATCTGCTCGACAAAATTTCGCTCGGTTTGACCCCATTCATGGACATGGGCGCCTCTCGTGATGCCTCCATCGTCGAAGGTGCCGCCGGTTCGGTCAAAATCCGCATCAACGGGCGTGTCAGCGCAGGCACCACCGTGGTGTTGCGCAAACGCGAAGGGACTGCCACCAGCGACAGTGACTTCACCATCGGCACCGTCAGCGCAGGTGCCTACGGCACCGCCACGGTCACCCATACGAGCGGCAGCAATAGTTGGACCATCAGCGTGCCCGCAGGCGACTATGACGGCGGCATTTTCCCTAGTAACAATACCGGTGGTCTGACCATCCCGGTCTCGTACCTGTACGACGTTACCAACGATACCGGCGAGTACGTCATGTTCCAACTCGGTGCACCCGGCGATGACGGCGCAAGCAGTAACTGGGACCTCAGCGATCCTACCTGCGACGGTTCGTTCAAAGACGACGGTGTCGTCCATTCGATTACCAATTTGGCACCCACCGCTACCAATACTGCAACCCCTACACACACATTCACGCCGACCAACACACCCACGCCGACCTTTACTCCTACTGCAACCCCGACCCCTGCGGGACAGTTCATCACGTTTGCCACACCTGCCGACAAAACCGACGGTGATGCCTCGTTCACCCTGGCTGCCACTAGTTCTGCCGGATTACCCATCACCTATACTTCGAGTACACCCAGCGTCTGTACGGTGAGTGGCGCAATCGTCACGATGATTGCGCCCGGGACCTGTACCGTTGCTGCGTCGGCGGCAGCCGGCACAACCGGTGGGATCCGCTACAACGCAGCACCCGATGTGACGCGGTCGTTCACCGTCAAAACCCGCCAGACCATTACCTTCCCGACCATACCGTCCAAGTCGTATCTGGATGCGGACTTTTCGTTGGCAGCGACATCTTCGTCTGGTCTCACCGTGTCCTACTCGTCGACGACCCCTTCCATTTGTAGCGTATCGGGATCAACCGTCCACGTCGTCGCCATCGGCACCTGTGCATTGACGGCCCACCAAACCGGTGGCACCAATGCAGGCGTAGTCTATGCTGCCGCTCCGAGCATCACCAAATCGTTCGCGGTCACCGGCGTGCCCCAAGTCATCAGCGCTGCCGCTATCCCGCAGAAATACTACTACGACAATGACTTCAGTATCGGCGCGAGTGTCGTCTCGACCTTGCCGGTGACCTATGTCTCGGCCACCCCCAGTATCTGTACCGTCGTTGCCGGCAAAGTGCGCATTGTCTCTGCAGGTACCTGCCGGATCACGGCCCGTCAAGCAGGCGGTACGGCAGACGGCACCATTTATGATGCTGCCCCCGATGTTACCTATACGTTCACCGTCTCGAACGCGACTGCGACCTTCACCCCGACGGCCACCCGCACCGCGACGCCGACGCCGATCCCTCTGCTTATCAAGAAAGCAGCCGTGGGCAGTTCGTTTGTGCTCGGTTTGCTCCAAAACGGCACATTGGTCACCTGGGGCATGAACAAAGAGTTCCAGACCAACATCGCCCCCTGTTGTGGCAGCGGTATTACGGACATCGCCGTCGGGACGAACTTTGCGCTGGCACTCAAAGGCGGTCGGGTCTTTGGCTGGGGGGCAAATACCCGCGGCCAAGTCACCATGCCTACCGGTGCGACCAAAGACGTGGCGGCGATTGCCGCAGGGTATGCCCACGGGCTCGCACTCAAAACCAACGGCACCGTGGTCTGCTGGGGCAACAACCTCAGTGGCCAATGCAACATTCCAACCAAACTCGCCGGGATTAAAGCGGTTGCTGGCGGCACCGACCATTCGTTGATTATCCAAAAGAACGATACGGTCAAAGGGTATGGCAAAAACGACGTCGGCCAAATCACCATCCCAGCGACGCTCGGCAAAGTCACCGCGATCAGCGCTGGCTGTGACCATTCACTTGCCATCAAGTCCAATGGCACCGCTATGGGCTGGGGCGGCAACCGGTTCTCGCAAGCAAAAGTGCCGACCAACCTGATCGACGTCAAATCCATCAGTGCAGGCTGCAATTACTCGATGGCAATGATGAACGACGGCACCGTGTTTGGCTGGGGTCGTAACGAGAACAACCAAGTCACCATCCCCAAAGGCATCACCAATGCATTTAGCATCGGTGCGGGCTATGTCAACTCGGTGATTAGTCTGCGCGACGGGCGTGTCATCGTCATCGGAGCACCCGAAAACGACGCGCTCATCACACGCACCCCAACCAAAACCGCTACTCCAACACCGTAACGCAGTATCGTCTATCGTACAAAGAGACCACACCGGACATGGTGTGGTCTCGGTTTTGTTCAGGGCCGCTCCACCGACCGTTGCTTGGCCGTCTGCAGAGATAAAAATGTCTTCCGGGGATTACAGATTCATTCGTCAATCTGATATCTTTCTCTCATAAAAACATGGGTAGTCGTCTGCGCTCCGTCTCATTCTGCACTGCGTAAGACGTCATCGTTCATTTATTATATTTGCTAAAACAAACTATTTGTTTGCGTGCCTCAATATTTCCATTCGTATTTCCCTACAAAACAGACGAATTTCGCTCTGTAGTGCATAATTTATCGTCGTACACGGTACGAGTACCATACTATGTAGATATCATCAAGCTAAAAATATAAAGACAATATAACTGAACTCATAACGTTTTCAATGATGGAACGATTCTTTCATCAAAAACGTCATAGTATTTGTGAGTAATCATACATTTCTTGTGGTTGTGGAATTAGCTTAGTATAGCGTGTAGTACTCCTACGAAGGAGTAACACGACGGATGGAACGTACGTCACAACAGGTCAGTGACATTCCGTGATGAGGGCATATGAAAACTCCACTTGTTTCACTTTTTTGTTTTTTGGGAATGGTACTGCTAGTGAGCACCCTTTTTCCCGCACATACGTTGTTGCAAAGTGTGCAAGCAAATCCTGCAACACTCAATAGCCAACCGAACCCATTGCGGAGCAAGCTGGCGGCCAAGACGACTTCCGTCGGGCGTGTGGCTATGCCGAGTGGTGGCCTCTGGTTCAATGCGGGCGGTGGTGCTCTTACCAATGGCACCGACGGGATGAAGTTTGTGTTCCACTGTGGCGGTTCAGCCGGCGAACAAGTATGGTTTACAAATGCCGCCAACTTGTACAACGGGAGCTGTACGACAACGGCACTGAACATGAAAGTAGGCGGTACCAATTTTGGTTCCAAAGGGTCTGCATGGACAACCGTCGACATCCGCGAGAACTACGGTTCTGCAACACTCACACAAGGGACCGCAACGGGTGATGGCTTTGCAATTATTGACTATACTGCCGTAGCAGGTGGGTATACGTATCTACTCTCGCGTGAAATTTCCTATACGTACCCCAATCAGTACTTCACAGAAAAATATATCGTAACGGTACCGTCGAGCGCACCGACACAAGTCATCACGATTGCAAAAGGCGGTGACACGCAGCCCGGTGGATCAGACAGTGGGCTCGGTGCAAAAGTCGACGTCCCGTTCAAAACGGTGCTGTCCATTGAGCCAAACGCCATGAAAATTCTCGGCTACCGTGAATCAGTCGCGGGTACCCTCACGAATATCTATTCTGGTCCATACGGCACTGCAAGTTCGTATGTATCTGCAAATAACGCCTTCGCCGAAAGTATTACCTTAACCTCACACGATACCGGATTGGCAGCACAATTTGTTATCAATCACACGTCGACAGGCAGCGCAACGGTATATGAGCGATCGCTCGAGACAATCACAAGCTTCCAGTCTCTCGGACTGCAAGCACAATTCGGATCCGCCCTTGCCTACAGCAGCACCACATTGACCCTTCTGTTGTCGAACTATTGGTCCGACGCGTCAAAAAACGCGAGCAACGTTGGGTTTACCTTTACCCTACCGGCGCCAATGGTGATTGACAGTGCACATTCAACCACATGTAGTTCTGCGACGATAAGTGCCCCTGTGGGTGGTTCGACCATCACCGTATCAGGGGTTACCCTGAACTACCTGGTAACGTGTCGTATTTCTGTGCCGGTGTCCGTCCCGTCGCCAGCGGTCGTCGAACTATCTTCATCATTAGCGACGGGTTTGACGGCTACGGGAGCCACATTCCTCAACAACGTGGCTGCATCGTCGGTCGAATTCAACTTCGGTTTGCCGACAAACACCCGTACCCCGTTCCCATCTGCGACATTCACACCGAGTCAGACATCGACCAATACTGCGACCAATACCCCAACACACACCTTTACCCCTACCCATACGCCGACCAACACGCCGACCAATACCGCGACCAACACACCTACCAATACATTTACGCCGACCAACACACCGACCCACACCTATACGCCGACCAATACCGCGACCCACACACCGACCAATACACCGACAAGCACGCCGACACCGTCATCCCAAGAAGTCGTACTGCCGTCGCTGCCGGATGTGCCAGCAGGGACCAGTGGGGTGACGCTCCCGACAACCAGCGCCGTTGGCCTTGCGATCAGCTACACCACAACCGACGCATCGGTCTGCACCGTTGTCGGAACCACTCTTACCATCCTGGCACCGGGAACCTGCACACTCAATATTGATGTCGCGAGTGGCATGGTAAGCGGTATCATGTATGCGTCCAGTCGGTCCAGCCGGAGCTTTGTTGTCAAGGCGACCCAGACGGTTACCTTTGCCGCTCCCACAACCAGGATCTACAACTCGGGGGACTTCACCCTGACGGGGAACAGTTCGTCGGCATTGCCACTTACCTATACATCAACCACTCCGAGTATATGTACCGTCGACAGTAGCGCGCTGGTACGGATGTTGACCGTCGGTACCTGTACCATTAGTGCGAGTCAGCCAGGCGGAGTTGTCGGATCCCTGACGTATGATGCGGCACCCGCGATTACCCGTTCGTTCAGCGCAGTAGGTGTGCCACAGACTATCGTGGTGCCCACGGTCACCACGAAGCATGACTACGAGCCTGCCTTCCGCATCGGTGGAGCTGCGAGTTCGGGATTAGCCATCTCTTACACGTCAAGCTCTCCGGTCGTCTGCAGTGTAGACCCAGACGGCACCGTGCGGCTGTTCTTGGCGGGCACCTGTATTATCCAAGCCGCACAAACAGGCGGCACCCGCGGCGGGATCATCTATGCAGCCGCACCAAGCGTCACCTATCGGTTTACCGTCGACGACCACACGCCTACCCCGACATTGACGCGCACCAGCACGCATACCGTGACCAATACCCCAACCAAGACGCCGACCATGACGCCGACACCGATTCCGTTCATGATGAAAAAAGGCGCGATTGGTGCATCGTTTGTCATCGGTCTGCTCCAAAACGGCACATTGATTACCTGGGGCATGAACAAGGAATACCAGACCAATATTAGTCCGTGCTGCGGATCTGGGATAGATGACATCGCCGCAGGATCGAACTTTGTGCTCGCACTCAAAGGCGGCCGCGTATTTGGATGGGGGTCCAATTCGCTCAAGCAGTTGAACTTCCCCAAGCAAACCGCCAAAGACATCGTCGCAATTGCAGCCGGACAGGCGCATGGACTCGCACTCGACAAAAAGGGCAAAGTCTATGCATGGGGTGACAACAACTTCAAAAAGGTTGTCGTTCCAAAAGGCGTCGTCAACATTGTTGCACTCGCTGGTGGCGTGGATCACTCATTGGCGGTCAAAAACGACGGTGCCGTTATCGCTTGGGGGAGCAATTCTGCCGGTCAGAGCAAAGTACCCGCTGCCCTCGCGGTAAGACCTCGTGACCCCAAGAAAAAAGTCACCATGGTCACTGCAGGCCTCGATCATTCGGTCGCACTCCTTGCAGACGGTTCT
>CAIPUQ010000214.1 GCA_903868295.1 uncultured Roseiflexaceae bacterium | reverse complement strand
CCTTTGAACACAATCCGATGCGACGTAATCACCAGCTCACCACGGGCCACCTCGACCGTCGCCGTTATCGGTACGGATTGCCCTTTGCTACTGCCAAAGCGGTACGAAACACCACGCATTATCCGTACAGACACGCCTCGACTCCCGCCTACCGTCTCGCGGCGGATTACTTTTTCTTCGTACAGGCCGACCTGCTCGACCCAATACGCGGCTTCGCCTGCGCGCAACTGAATCCCGGCGTCAGCAATGGGTGTAATCACGCCACGGGTCAGCTCGTACATTTTACGTTGGAGCGTCATGGTGCTGACGAGTTCTCCGACGGTCGTCGACGGCACTTGCGTGAGTGCAACGATATCATTGATGGTTTTCATGTCGGTGTCCGACACCAGCCGATCTGCTTTCGCAGCGACAACGGCATCTGTGAGCACCGCAGTGCCTACCTCACGCACATCGTCGGCGGTCAGCCCATGCGTGGCGACTTCGCTGCGTAGCAGCTGAATCTCGTGGGGAGTCAGTACCATATCCGAGAGCGCATCACGAAAAATCGCACGGAGCGCGTCTTTACCTTGTGATCGACGCAATGCGTCTTTCACCGAATCGATGAGCTGTTGAAACATTCGTACCTCATGACGCAATACTGTAGCTATGATACCATCCAGGTATGCAACAAATCTCCGTAATCGTGCGTCTCTGTGACGAAGCAAAAAAGGAGTTACCATGACCATTCCTGATGTAACGTTTGACCCGACCAATCCTGACCCACGGTGTGCGTGTATTTTGGTGCTCGATACGTCTGGATCGATGCATGGCGAGAAAATCGAACAGCTGAATCAGGGTTTGATTGCATTCCGTGATGCCCTGCAGTCTGATTCGGTGGCACAGTCCCGTGTCGAGATTGCGATTGTCACCTTTGGGCCTGCACAACTGACCCAAGACTTCGCCTCCGCCGGCAGCTTTGCCCCGCCGACACTCTCCGCAAGTGGTGACACACCGCTTGGGGCTGCCCTCCAACAGAGCCTCGATATGCTCGCCATGCGCAAGAAGTTGTACAAAGACAATGGGACTCCCTATTACCGTCCTTGGGTGTTTTTGATTACCGATGGGGCACCCACAGACGGCGACGCATGGAAGGCAGCAGCCACACGCATCATCGACGAAGAAAACAAAAAGGGTCTTGCGTTTTTTGCAGTCGGGGTCGAAGGTGCAGATATGGATGTCCTGAAGCAACTGTCCACCCGCGAACCGTTGTCACTCGACGGATTGCACTTCCGCGAGATGTTTGTCTGGCTTTCTTCGAGCCTCCAAAAGGTCTCGCAATCGCAACCAGGCACACAAGTCCCGCTCGCACCACCGACCTGGAATCAAGTCTAGGCCACACCGCCGGCGCTCCACGAGCGCCGGCGGGTTTGCACAAGGAACACTATGAACTGGCGCATCGCCAAGGCATCGATTGTGGGTACAGGACACGCCCAAACCGCAACTCCGTGTCAGGATAGCCATTATGTCATGCATCTGGGGAACCATCTGGTCGTTGCGGTGTCCGATGGCCTCGGATCTGCGGCGTTGTCACACGAAGGTTCACGTATCGCCTGTAGTGCTGCAGTCGACGCAATCGCAGAAGCGTATGACGCACACAACGACATGCCTCTGATTGCGGCATCGACTGATGCGTCGGTCAATCCACACGTCCGTTACGAAAAAACGCTGACCGATGCATTTGTAGCAGCACGTGATGCAATCGAACGCGAGGCAGCACGGACCAATCGGAGCCTCCGTGAGTATGGATGCACGCTGCTCGTCGCAGTCATCTGCGAAGAAGCGTGGTACGGCATGCATGTCGGCGATGGGACGATTGTTGGGTTGTATGCGGACCAATCAGCCAAAACACTGAGCGTCCCCGAAAACGGGGAGTTCATCAACTCGACGACTCCACTGACCAGTACCGATTACACGACGCACATGCGCTATTCGTATGGGACAGACCGACTAGCGGGGGTCGCGCTTTTGTCAGACGGCGTGCAACCGATGTGCATCAATTACAAAACCGGCGCTGCATACGATGGCTTTTTTCGTCCATTGCAAATCTGGCTCGCGGGGTTGCCTTCGTTGTCTGGTGTCGACCACGCGCTCGAGCAATTTCTCGATACGCCCAAAATGCGCCAGAAAAGCGACGACGATATGACGCTCGTGCTGGCCCTGCGTGAACCATAGCCATCCGAGGAGCATCCCGCGCCATGCAGATTGTCAGCATTAATACAGGGCAACCACGGCCGCTTGATCCTCAGGATCCAACCCGATTGTCTGGCATCTACAAGACGCCCATAGATGGCCCTGTCGCAATCACAAAGACAGGCGTGGCAGGCGATGTGATTGTCAATACCCGCAATCATGGTGGGGTAGATCAAGCAGTCTATGTCTATGGCCGACCCGATTATGATGCGTTTGAACGTGAAATCGGCTACCCATTGTCAAATGGCATGTTCGGTGAAAATCTCACCATCGCAGGACTGGTGAGTGCAGCGTTTACCATCGGCGACCGGCTCTATATTGGCGATGTCATGCTCGAAGTCACCGCGCCACGCACCCCGTGTGAATCACTCAATGCACGGATGGGCGATAGCCAATTCGTCAAACGATTTTTTGCCGCCGATCGCCCAGGCTTCTACTGCCGCGTGCTTGCTGAGGGTACGATCCGGTCCGGTGACTTGGTTGCATATCACCCGTATTCGCGCATCGGAATTAGCATCATCGACGCGCACCGTATCATGCGCCCCGGCGTGACACACGACACCGACACGATTCGTCGGTTCCTCAACGAACCTATCCATGTCCGATTGCGGACGTACCTCGAAGCAGAACTCACACGTCGTACTGCATAACGATTACGCCTCCCGGATTGTACAACCAGTTCACACACATCGAATACCAAGGTGCAAGGCTTCATGCAAATCCAGAGCAGCACCAATCGACGTTCGTTCACGCATCGAACTGGTGCATGAGTACGAAGCACTCCAAAAGCCATAGCTCATCCATAGGAAGCGACTGCTTGCGTACATCTGGCCTGCGGGATTGTTATACTACAGTGGATCAATGTACAGGGGAACAACCATGGGTATGCTCGACGAAATCCTGACCCACAACGCACAGTATGTTGCAACGCGCCAATACGAGGCGTTACAAACAGATAAATTCCCCGACAAGGGACTCGCGGTCCTTGCCTGCATGGATGCCCGCTTGGTGGAACTCTTGCCACAAGCACTCGGGATCCGCAATGGCGACGCAAAACTCATCAAGAACGCGGGCGCACTCGTCACTGCACCATGGGGTTCGGTCATGCGTAGCCTCTTGGTCGCAGTATACGCGTTGCGCGCCGAAGAAATCTGCATCATCGCCCACTACGACTGCGGCATGAGTACCATTGACCCAGCCGATATCCTCGCGCAAGCACGCCAACGCGGTATTTCTGACGACGTCATTCGAACGTTGCGTGTGTCGGGGATTGACTTGGACGGATTTCTCAAAGGGTTTGCGAACGTCGAAGAAAGTGTGCGCAATACCTGCACCCTCGTACGACAACACCCACTGCTCCCACGTGATGTCCCCGTACACGGGCTCATTATTGACCCTTCGACGGGTCGACTCGACACCATCGTCAATGGATATACCGTCATGCATGCAGAAAACGCGACAGAAGCATCACCGCAATGACACGCTACACCACTCCGACCAACACCAGTGTAACCACCACCAAGAAGCTCGGCGAGGGCGGTGAGGGTGCGGTTTTTGACGTTGCAGGGCAGAGTGGTATCGTCGCCAAAATCTATCATCCCCATCGGCTGAATCAATCGCTGGCAGCCAAGGTCATCGCAATGACCCGCAACCCACCCGAAGATGCCACTCGCGCATCGTTGAATCACGTTTCGATTGCATGGCCGATTGACGTGCTTTACAGTGGTAAGCAATTTGTGGGCTACACGATGCCCAAAATCAAGAAAGCAGATGATCTGTATGATCTGCTTCAACCACAGCAACGCGCCAAGCAGCACGGCTCACTCAATCACCGGCACCTCTACCGGACCGCGCGCAACCTCGCCATCGCGATGGACGCCATCCACCAAAAAGGGTACGTCCTGGGCGATGTGAACTTCAAAAACGCGCTTTTTAATGACGACGCCCTTATCACCATCGTCGACTGCGACTCGATGCAAGTCACCGATGCCGCTGGGGTGGTGCACCGATGCCTGGTGGGAGTGCCCGAGTATACCCCGGCAGACCTCCAAAGCGTAGACTTCAGTCTGGTGTCACGCACCAAAAACCACGACGCGTTCGGGCTTGCAGTGCTGATTTTTCAACTGCTGATGCAGGGTTTTCATCCGTTTGCAGGCAAACCGCGACCGGGCGAAAAAGATGTCGAACAATCGCACATCTACTGCATCACCAAGGGGATTTTCCCCTATATCAGCAATCAACCCTACGAACCGCCACGGGCCGCGCCGTCGATGCTCTGTCTGCCAGTGCTAATCCAGCAACAGTTTGAACGTGCCTTCACGCAACCCAACGCACGCCCGACCCCCAAAGACTGGGCCACGGTACTGGCGATGATCGAACCGCGGCTCATCCCCTGCCCTAACGACGCGGCACATTGGT
>CAIPUQ010000213.1 GCA_903868295.1 uncultured Roseiflexaceae bacterium | reverse complement strand
GCACACAGTGCGCGCAGGCACTCATCCGCCATGGGCCAAAAACAGGACGTTCACATGCCCAATAAGGTCAGTGTCTTGACACAGCGCGGTAGCCCTTGTGATTCGCCTGTAGCCAGAATAGTCTGTGCTGCAGCCTGAAAGCGCTGATGATGCACACAATCCTGCACGGCAGTGTTCGTTCCCACAATCTGGAACAACGTCATGCACGAAATCGTTTTCTTGGCGTCGACATCACCGAATATCCCTTCGAGGGTATGCCCCGCAGTTACCGCAGTGACAACCGCTTCGGCGACGACGGTCAAACGCTCACCAAGCACGGGATGCTGGTAATAGTCTGTTGCTTCTGCGAGCCCTTGGAGGCCGTAGATATCGCAGAACGATGAACGCTTCACCCCATAGAGCATCGGGATGATGTACCAGATCCAGTGGCCGTATTTGTAGCCACCACGGATTTCTTGCACGGCTTGATCGTATGCATTGGTTTGGGCATCGATGAATCGTTTGAGTGTCATATCCGCTCCTCACACCCTGTTAAAGTAGACACCACAAGGATGAGTCCCGCCCTGTCATGGTCAATACTCCAGCGCTACATCATTTGCGCAATTCGACGATTTGCAGCGTGTGTGTTCAGCAATTCATACAAACCAAGAGTGCGTCATGCAGAAACACTGCACAACGTATCAAATTTTTTTGCTCAAGGCGTCCATAGCTGCATTTGCAGTGCTCAATGAAGCACCATGAATGTCCATATACGCTTTAATTGCATCCATTTTGCGACCAGATTTCAGCAGTTCGATAACAGGTTTATTGAGAACATCCGCGTCCGGAACATAGGTTATTTGAAGATGGGTGAAGAGAAATGTAAGTTGGCCTTCCAGTTGGGCAACTCTATTGCGGAGTTGTGCTATTTCGAAAATAGTGTCCATGTTATTGTCCTTTCACAATACAGCTGGATGGGTTCAATGAACGAGCGTTGGTTCAAATCGAGCTTTTCATGTACGCACAGCAGTGTTGCTACCGAGACAGTCGGAGACTGTGACCTATTGGTATTGCAGATCCATTGCTATCAGCCTACATCGTACTGTTATTGCGCTCATTCGACGTGACGTAAAATATCATTTCACCAAAAAAAAGTCAAACAAGGCATCGCAAGTATTCTTGCCATCACTATCACAATTGATACCAATAGACAACTACTTCGTACGTACACACATTATCATCTCCCCACACGTTTGGTTTGTATTTTTCGATGCAGGCTTCAAACTGTTGCTGAAAAGGTACATCATCGCAGATGTGTACGCGAACTACTGAGGTGTCACCATTGCCGTCAAGGGGCACGCACGACTGTGCCGCATACGCACTCTCGAATGTAGGGAAAGGAGGCTCAGCTGCCCAAGCATAGCCAATATAATCTTCTGACCCAGTGCCAAAGGTAGACGGAAATCGTTCACCGTCTACAAAGAATTTCTCGTCTCCTTCGCCCCACCACCAGTCAATATTTTTTTGGTCCCACGCTCCATACCACCAACTAGAGGCTGGGATTGCAGGGGGCAGCCAACGGTTGTTTACATGCAAATGCAAACCACAAAACCTCCCTCTCCCAGTCAGCTCGATTACAGGCCAATCGATGGTGCGCCCTTCGGCGACTTGGCGCTGATTGTCGTTATCTGCATGCCATCGTGCGTGAAATCGCATCATGGGAGACTCTGCTTCAATGGCTTCATGGGCTAAGCTCAGACGCATCGTGTACGCTTGAGCGCCATGATTCACCACTGCTATTCGTGCACTCTTCGCAAATGGCATATACCAGTGGCAATACAAGAAACCCGTTGTCATTCCTATAGGGAGTGTACGGAAATAGTTGACACCGGGGGTGCTTCCAAAAAACTGTCCTAACGGCGCCGTGACACTTGCTAAATCTTCACCATCCCAAAAAATAGAAATATCCATATCGGCAAGAAGACTTGCAGCGTTTGCATCGGTCATCTCGGCAACGGTAATATGCATGCCAAGGATTGCTCGCGCACCTTGCAATTCAGTCAGGGTAACAGAAGTACCGGCAGGAATCGTAACTGTAACCTGGTCAGTCTGGCTGGAGGGCGTCTCAGGAAGCCGGTAGCCACGTTGTGCTAAGACGCGGTCGGCAGTGGCCAATGCCTTCCATTCAGTGCTGGTTAGCGTGCCTGTGTAGCTTGCCAACTGAGTGTCGGGTGCAAAGCTGGTGTATGTAAAATGGTAGTACAAGCCCCAGCCCGGCGCCATGCGGATTTTGCAGGAATGCTGATATGGTATGGGAATGAAGCGATTACGACCACGCGATAGCGTAGGTGTGAGCTCTGGCAGGTTGGTTATGCCGAGAGGATTCAGGTTCGCGGGATGGCGCTCAAAAAAATCGCGAAATGGCATGTCAACAATTGGGGTAGTGCTGCCATCAATAAATATCTGCACATGCCCCATGTCTGCATAGGCAGACCATACTCGCCAAATCACTCCTGGACCTGTAGCGTCAAAGACAACCGCAAATCCGTCTTCATGGCGAATGACACCGATGCCATCATCGTTGGCATCCCAGCTTTCGTACAAGCCAGTTGTTGCATTATAGTGCGAGCGCCGGTCATAACTAGAGAACGTACCAGTCCGCTCCCCTTCAGGCGCTGGACTGGCTAGTCGCCTGAGATCAGTCAACCGACCTATCAAGTCGAGATAGCTTAGCTGTTTCACAAATGAGCCCCTCTCGCTGCGAGGAAATACCACAATATTCTCAGAAACTGTCTCTCCATGTGTCATTGAAGAAGTCGTCGTGACGTCTGATGAAAACAATTGCACGAAACGTTCAGCTGTAGTTCTATCCAAATGGATAGTTGACCTTCAGATCTTCGAATGTCCAAGTTACACCAATTGTTTCGCGTAAATATAACAATATCAACCGAATGAGTCATCATTTGAGATGCTGACCACGTCTTCTTATTCAATATGTAATCAAGAATTCACGATTAGTCACAAATTTTGCGATACATGCGATTACACAAATTCCGGTTAGACGATATCATGCTTCTTCTGACGCTTCTCTGTAGGCTAGTCAGCGCTCGCAGGCGATGCCGTCTTTGTCGCGGTCACTGCCGCTATTTGCCTTGTAGAGATCGTTGTTGTAGAACGGCTTGTAGTTTGTTTTGCCACCGACGTTTTTGGCGCCGACCTTGGCCACCCCGCCTTTGTAGACTTTATTGAGGGCCGTACAATTTTTGTAGGTCGTCGCCCGCCCGGCTGCCTGGGCCGTAGCAACCGGGGCACACCATGCGATGGCACAGACCAACACCAACAGAAAAGCTTTCATCACAACTCCTTCATACACACGTATCGTCCACCTGGGAGATTCGCCATACATAGAACGCTGCATAGACTATACAGCATTACGTGACAATCGTGTAGGGGTTCTTCGCGTCAGGGTATAATCAATCATTAAGGCTCGAGGATGAAATATGCAACCAAATCGATCTCCTTTTCATACCGCGTGGTTTGCCTTTGCCGTGTCTATATGCGTCTTTGGGTTGTTGCTGTTGACTGTGCCGGCGTTCGGCTTGACCTGGGACGAGCCTGCCTACATGCAGGCGGCGCAGTCGTATCACGAATGGTTCAGCCGTCTGCCACGCGAGTCGTCGCTGATGCTGAGCCAACCCCTCATAGACGCCTACTGGACGCCCAATCACGAACATCCCCCGATGGTCAAGCTCTGGTATGCGTTGGTCGCCACGCCGTTGGTAGACACCTATGGCCTGATTGCCTCGTACCGTGTCGCCGCGATGCTCCTTTCGACTGCATTGGTGACCATGGTCGGGGTCAGCGTTTTTCGGACGGTCGGGCTGTGGGGTGCGTTGGCAGCGGTCACCTTGATGCTGACCTTTCCGCGGCTGTTTTTTCATCTGCACGTGGCTGCCCTGGATGTCCCGGGGGCGTTGGCATACATCGGCGGGGTGCTGGTCTTTTGGCACAGCAGGAACCGCAAGAGCATCTGGATCGACCTCCTTTTCGGCATCGTCTGGGGTATCGGCATCGCCACCAAAATCAACGCGGCCTTTGTCATCCCGACCATCGGGCTGTGGTGGCTCATCGCAGACCGCCGCCCGTACCTCGTGCGCCGCATGGCAATTGGGATGCTCGTTGGCACCATAGTGTTTGTCGCGAGTTGGCCATGGTTGTGGGTCGATCCTATTGCCCGCATTGTTGACTACGTACGTTGGATAACCGTCGACCACTGGCAGATCCCGCAGTGGTTCCTGGGTGCGTTGTACCTGCCGCCGCCGTGGTATTTCGCGCCGTTGATGCTCTTGATGACCACACCCGTATTTTCGGTCATTGCAACCGGTGCGTTGCCGTTCGTCGCCTTGCAGGAACAAAAACCGTATCTGACCCTGATCGGCGTGGCGGCGGGTATGCCGTTGCTGGCGCTGATGTTTAGCACCACGGTGTATGACAACGAACGCTTGTTTATGGCGTCGTTTCCTCTGATTGCGGTGTTGGCCGGGATTAGTCTGACCCGCATTGCACAGAAATTTTCACGTGGCGTAGCCCTCGACCGACGGATCTGGGGTGGGATTATCGCGACGGTGATTGCAATCCCCATCTGGCAAACCTCGATGCTGTGGCCACACCTATTGTCGTTCTACAGCACGTCGATCGGTGCGCTACCGGGTGCTCGCGCACTCAAGATGGATCATACCTATTGGTCCTCTACCTATCGTGACGTGCTCGTGTACCTGGATGACCAGGCACCCCCCAATGCCACGGTCTGGATCGAAGCCTGGAGCTTCGATGTGCCCCACACCTACCAACGCGATGGCATCATCCGCGACGATCTGCGCTTTGTCAGCGACGATGGTGGATCTGTCTGGGGTATGCCCATTACCCGTGTGCCTGCCTACGAGGCTGACTACGTGTTGGTCACATATCGCTTCGCTGGGTGGACCCCTGCGACCGCTGCGTTGGTCCGTGGCAGCACGCCGCCGGTGTTCCTCATCGAGCGGG
>CAIPUQ010000212.1 GCA_903868295.1 uncultured Roseiflexaceae bacterium | reverse complement strand
TGCGCGACTGCCCACCACGACAATCAGATCGCTCTGCGGCACGTCCACAATGCGGCTGATTGGACCAGGCAGGCTCGCTTGTACGCCGGGGAGTGCGACGATGTCGGTGGGACTGCGGACATCATAGGCCCGCACCTCGTAACGTTCGGGGCTCGCCGCAGTGGTCCGTACCCGCATCCCCACGAAGAGCACATCATCCACTGCATGGGCAGCGGTGATGCTGCCATCACCGGCAACGAGATGCGACGCAGCCAACACCGGCGTCAGCGACGTCACATCGTAGCGCTGGATGTACATGGCAGCGTCGTACAACCGCCCCGCGACGATGTAGGACCCCGGACTATTGGGAAGCATCGCCAGTGCTTGGGCGGATTCGCCGGGCAGAATACCCTGTGCCAGCACGCCGAGGTCGCGATCGACCACGTCGAGTGACGACGCTGCTGCCACAGATCCGCGCTCGAGCACCACGTAGCCCGCCGCTACGGGGAGCGCTTTGACCCCGACGATGTCGGTGGTGGTCGTCGCTGTACGTGTCACCCCTGCTGATGCGACTGTGGGTGTAGCTGTCGCGGTTTGCACAGCGACCGTTGCGCTGCGTGTCTTGGATGGCACGGCAGTGCGTGTCGGCGAGCCCGCAGCACGTTCGGCGGTGGCAGTCTGTCGGTCATGTGTTGCAGCAAGAGCCGTTTGTGACACCTCAACCACCCGGGTGCTGCTCGCTGCAGCCTGGGCTGCCCGAGTGGCCGTCTGCACCGCTGCCACCGTCTGGACGATTGCAATAGGTGTGGCTGTCGCCGTTCGTGTCACCGATGCGGTGCGGGTTCGGGTCGGCAATCCTTGTGTACGTTCGGCCGTGGCACTCACACGGTCATCGAGAACAAACTGTGTGCGTGCGAGAGCGATGTCGGTCGCGACGCCATTGGCGACCCCAAATGTCCGTGTCGCTGCAGCAAGCATCGTTGCGGCCAATGCACCATGCGTCGGTCGCGGCGTGGCAGTCCGCGTCGCGGTGCGTGATTGCGCGACCCGCGTCGCCGTCAGGCCGACATCAGGTGTCGTCAACGAATTACGCCCAACCAGCCCGACGGTCATCGCCACGCCGTCGACGGTGAACGTCAATGTCCCGGCCGAGATCTGTAATTGTCTCGTAGCGGTCGGACGGAACGACACAACAACACTGCAGCTGGGGATTTGGTCATCCAGATACTCCCGACAGGTCGTGCGGTCTATGGCAAATCCTGAGCCGACAATGCCAATCGAGAGCGTTTGGTGGGCGAGTGCCCGTGTCTGAATGCCGACACTCTGCACGACCGTATCGTTTTTGGTGATTCGTCCAAAATCGATGCCATAGCGCGACAATTGCGTCGTGACGTTGGCGTTTTTCAGTGCGCTGACCGCAGCTGCAAGGTCGATGCGCGAGGCAACCAAGCCATTACTGTGGGTCACCGAGAACCCGGACGTCTGCAATGTCTGCATGATCTGACGCACGGTCGCGTTGGGCTGGATCCCCTTGAGGATGGCAAATGCGCCTGCCACGTGTGGGGTCGCCATGGACGTTCCCGAATAGACTGCATAGCCATTGGCCGTGGCAATTGATGAATAGATATTGCTGCCAGGAGCGAGAATGTCGAGCAAACGGTCGCCATTTGCGTCGATGACATTCACCACGCGCGCCGGGGTGTTTGAATAGTTGGCAATCCGATCTTGACGGCTGAGGTCGAACGACGATCCAGGGATGACAGTATCGGCACGGCGCGTCATGGTTGCACCGACCGTCACTGCGGATTGAATACACGCCGGTGAGGCTACAGCGTTCGTAAAACTCGCGTTCCCGGACGCAATGACCGACGCAATCTCGACCGACCGTAATTGGGAGATCCATGTTGCATACGTCGCATTTTGCGCATCACATGCGCGGAAAAATTGTCCTGCGCCGAGGCTCATGTTTATCGCGGCGACGCGGCCCCAGCTCGCGGCGTTGCGGTTATTAAAGACCCATTGCATTGCCGCTTGGATGTCGCTGTCCCATGACAACACACACGGCGCACCGCCTTGGCCTGCATTGCGACATCTCCAGTCGTTGTTGTAGAGTGAAAAGACTTGCACAGCGATGATATTTGCTTCCGGCGCGACGCCTGACATCTGCATTTGGTTGTCAGTGTCGCAGTCAAGGCACATTCGCTGTCCGGCGATAATCCCGGCGACGTGCGTGCCATGGTCACACAATGTTGCACACGGGGCAGCAGCACCAGGGCCTGTTTCGAATGTGGTTCCACGTGGGCAGAGCGATGTAATTTGCAGATTGGGATTATTCGTCGAAAAGCACGCCTCAGCGATAACCCTGCCATGCAAAAACGGATGGTCTGCTTTGACCCCTGTATCGAACAC
>CAIPUQ010000211.1 GCA_903868295.1 uncultured Roseiflexaceae bacterium | reverse complement strand
CATCGACATGATGCGCCAGCCGGGTCGTGCCGCGGGGATTTGGATTGTCGGTTGTGCATCGCCCCAGCGGTAGACGATCTGGCCGTCCGGCGATGATTCGACCCCATCAAAGCCTGCAAATGCACGGGGGTCGGTGGCACGAATCAGCGTCGACCCCGCATACAGCCAGAGCGACAACACCGAGACCAACAGATACAGCGCCACCCATACCCAAACGGGCTGGATGACGCGCGGGTATTGTGGTGCTGTCAGGAGTGGTGTCGTGTCCATGGTGTGTCGCAACAATGAATATCCTCGGGAACAGACGTCCCCGAGGAGCATGGCGGATGTGCCGTTGTGCCCATCTACGCCTGAGCGGGTGCTTCTTCGAAGGTGCCGGGGATGGATTCGTAGACCTGTCCGTCGCGCATGTGATGGATGATATCTGCGTACTGATGCACCGACTGGTCATGGGTTGCCATAATCAGCGTGACTCCTTCGCTCTTGACGATGGTGCGCATCAGAGTCATCAGGTTTTTGCCGGTGGTCGAGTCGAGTTCGCCGGTTGGTTCGTCGGCGATGAGGATGGGCGGGCGTGATACCAATGCCCGGGCAATCGCGACCCGTTGTTGTTGACCACCCGACATTTCGGAAGGCCGGTGGTCTGCCCACTGCTCGAGGCCGACCAGGGTGAGCGCTTCGAGGGCGCGCTGGCGGCGTTCTTTGCCGGATCGTACCCCGGCGATGCGCAACGGCAGTTCGACGTTTTCCCATGCCGACAAAATCGGCAACAAAGCAAATGCTTGGAAGATGAAGCCGATTTTGTCGCGGCGGATGTCAGTCAGTTGGTCTTGTGACAATTTGGCGGTGTTTTGGCCCAAGAAGTAGATATTGCCCGATGTCGGGGTGTCGAGCCCACCAATCATATTGAGTAGGGTGGTTTTGCCGGAGCCCGAACGACCCATGAAGGCCGTAAAGGTGCCGCGCTCGATGGACATGTTCACGCCACGCAATGCCAGCACCTGGTCGTTGTTGACCGAGTAGGCGCGTGTGACGTTTTCGATGCGGACCGCGGGTGTGGTGTTCGTCATTTCATGCGGCTCCTGATGTTGCGCATCATGCGATCAAAACGACTGGGTTTGAGCTCGGGTGGAGCATCGGCATCGGTCAGACGGCGCTCGCGTTCGGCATCGGCTGCCTCGGCCGCAGTGTTGACCGGCGGCTTGATGAAGATGCCGTCGTCTTGCTCTTCCATCACCAAGCGATCGCGGATGCCATAGCGGGCGCGTAGCTCTTTGGGGATTTGTAGGCGACCAGCCGAGTCGAGCATGTGGAGCTCTTCGAGGTGCGATTGGTCGAACCTGCCGGTACCACCCTCGACGTCCAAGCGCTTGACTGTTTCGCTACTGGTTTTGCCGTCGCGAATAGACACCACGCGATTGACGAAGTGGGCGATGTTGGGGTCGTGCGACACGATAATCACGGTCAGGGCAAAGCGTCGATTGAGCTCGTGGAAGATGTTGAAGACCACTTCGGCCGTCTGCGAGTCGAGTTCGCCGGTGGGTTCATCGCCCAGCAGCAACGCCGGTTTGTTGGCCAAGGCAATGGCGATGGCGACGCGTTGCTGCTCACCACCCGACAACTGGGCCAGTTTGTGGCCGCGGCGGTGATTGAGGCGGACGGCGTCGATGAGCTCGCCGATCCACTCTTTGCGTTGTCGGCTGGGGACGCCGCTCATGATCATGGGCAGTTCGATGTTCTGCTCGACGTCGAGGTATGGGATCAGGTTGCGGGCTTTCTGTTGCCAAATAAAGCCGACATACTGGCGCCGATAGGCATCGAGCGAACCGTCGGTCAGTTTGAGCAGATCGTTGCCGGCGACGATCAGTTTGCCGGCGTTGGGGCGATCGAGGCCGCCAATCACGTTGAGGAGCGTCGTTTTGCCCGAGCCTGACGAACCGACCAAGGCCATTACTTCGCCACGGCGGATGGTCATATCGAGGCCTTGCAGGGCCATTACCTCGAGGTCATCGATACGATATACCTTAATGAGGTTTTCACAGGTAACAATGGCGTCCGATGTGGTCATATGGCCTCCCCGAGTTTGACAGCCTGGAAGAGCTTCATCCGTCGCAACAGCACCACCGTGATGGCCACCGTCGCTACCAAGACCACTCCGAAGACAGCATAGATAATCAAAATCTGTTCGGTGGCGATTTGCACCGCAAAGGGTGGGAACAAATCACGCTCGACCAGCGGTAATTGCAAAAATGGAATGAACAGATTGCTGGCGCTCACCCCAATCAGTGTGCCCGCCAAGATGGCAATCCCGATGATGAATGTTTGTTCGATGGCCAGCAAGGTGCCCAATTGGCCCGTCGACAAGCCGATTGCACGGAGCATGCCCAGTTCGACGAAGCGGCGTTGGAACGCCAATATCGAATAGAACAAAAATCCCAGCATCGACAAAAACGCTGCCGCGACGAATCCAACCGACAGCAGGCCAAAGAAACCCTGGCGCTCTGGGCGGAGCCGTTCTTTCATGATAACAGTGGGTGCAAATTCGCGGATGAAGGTCTTCATGCCGACGGTAATCGTGCCCATGTAGATATCAGAATCAGTGATGGTGGCACCGTCTTCGAGGCGTAGCCATACGTCGTATGGGTACAGACCGCCCTGCATGTCGAACGAATACTCGAGATTCCCGACAATCGGCGGGTTTTCGGATGGGTACGACGTCGGGAACAAATCGATGAAGCCACGCACGACCACGGGCACGTCAACGGTCGCGTCGAGGTTGTTCATCTTGAGCACAATGTTGTCGCCGATGCGCAAGTTGACCATTTTGGCCCAGGCGCGATCGACCAACACCGCACTGGAGTCTTCGGCCAGGATGTTCATCAGTTCGCCGAGTGATTTGTCTGAGAAGTCGTCGCGCCAGTATGCCACTTTGGGGAACTGCAAGCGGTCGATCCCATAATAGTGGATGTCGACGCTGTTGCCGTTGATGATCGCCGCAGCCGTACTATTGCCCACCCGCGTCGCTTCTTTGACTTGGGGGATGTTGGTGTAGTCTTCGACCGGCAAGAAGTAGTATTTGGGTCCCGTCAACCGCGTGTCTTCGGTCGCGACGATACTCTGTTCGAAGGTCTGGACGTTGCCGGGTGCCCCTGCACTTGCGCCGCTGACATTTTGGCCGAGGTCGAACATGCGGGCGTCGCCACCAGCAATGTAGCGGTTTTTTTCGAGCAGGTTGGTGTCGAGCGATTTGGCCATTGACGCCGTGAATCCCGCCAGACTGAGCGTGATAATCAGCAACAGAATAGGCCCCGAATACGCCGATGGGGTGCGCGACAAATAGCGCAGCGCCGTCACACCGGCAATGCCCGGCATGCGACCTGCAAAGAACTCGAGAAAGCGCATCAGCAAGGGAAAAAACCGCACAGCGATGAGTGCACTCGCAAAGATGAACAACGTCGGTGCAATCAACAACAACGGATTATTGAAGGGATCGCTGATGCCCTGCGAATCAATAATGCCCAATGACCCCTGTTGCTTCAGCATCCACCAGCCGTAGCCGATGGGGATCATCATGAGAAAGTCCAAGTAGGCGCGCTGCCAAAACGGCTTCATGCCGGACCGGGCACGATCGCTTTTGAACGATACAATCGTAAAGCGCGACGTGTTAAAGGCCGGGATGAGACCCGCAACCAACATCAGACCGACAATTTGGATGGCCCGGGACCAGGCGTCGTTCGACATCGAAATGGGCAGCGCTTCGGTGGGTTGGAAGTCCAAGAACGAGCGCGTCCAGGTCATGAACAAGGCAGCCACCTGGCCCAGCAAGACGCCCACCGAGATGGCTGCAATACCAATCAGCAACCATTCAATAAAGTAGATGCCCAGCACCTGCAGGCGCGAAGCACCACGGCTGCGGAGCACGGCGATTTCGTTGCTCTGACGTTGTACTACCAAGCCTGCCACCAAGATGACAAAGTAGGCAATCAATCCCAATATCGGCACCGAAAAAATCGTCAGCGTTGCAGTCAGTTGGCGTACCCGGGCGATGTGGCGCAACATGGCATCCAACGGCGATACGTCGAGACGCATCCCTTTGAGGAGTTTGTTGGCTTCGGACACCGTACGATCAATGCGCGTGCCGAACGCAGGGACTTCGCTGGAGTTGACGGTGCTGCCATCGGCGACCACATACCAAACCGCCACGTGGACGGGTTTGGGATTTGCGGCCAACAGCTGGTTTGAGAACGCATCGGCCGTCGTGAACAGCGTCTCGTGGAGAACATCGGGCGAGTAGAACCAGTACTCTTCGGCGGGGTCACGCGGTGCCCACAACCCGGTGATGGAGACGGGTATCATGCTCTTTTCGGGGGCTTCGCGTTGGGCAAACACATAGTAGGTGTCGCCGGGTTGCAGACCCAAACCGAACGCAAAATCTGCCGACAAGAGGACCTCGAGCGGTTGACCGACCGCGGTCGGTGCTGGCATGCGGCCATCGATGATATCGATGTGCTCTTCGAGTTTGTCGGCAAACGCAATCGAAATCCAGCTGAGCGGGATACCTGAGCCGCTGGCTTCGAGTTTGAGAGGTATTTTGTCGGTGGCGATATAGCGCGTTTGGCCAAGGATGTCGAGGCCCAGTCGATCGCTGAGCTGGGTGTCGAAGTAGTCATTGGCTGCGCTGAGTTTGTCGGGTTCGAGTGCGCCCGAAACGCTGCCCAAATAGCGATACATGAGCGCGAAGGGCGGTCGGCGCGTACCGTTGATGGGTGACGAGAGCTCTTCGCGCAGGATGCGGTAGCCGACAGCCTCGGCATACACCGGGATGCTAACCACAATGGCGACGGCGACGGTAAAGCCCGCCGCAATCGCCAACACCAGCGAGAGATTGCTCCACAATCGACGTCCGACCACCATGACCATGCCAGTCAGCCACGACAGAGGGGTGTTCCCGGATGTACGTGCGGGTCGTGCCGGCGGTGTATTGATAACAGGCGCTGCCATTGGATCAATCCTTCCGCGGGCCTACTGGCCTACTATGACGTCGCCGGCTTTGAGGCCATCGAGGATTTCGACGCGATCGCTGCTCACGATGCCGATTTTGACATCTTGGCGGCGCTGGCGATCACCTTCACGGATCACCACGAAGCGGCGTCCTTCGAACGAACGGACTGCCTGTGGTGGCAACCACAATGCGTCTGTTTGGCGCTTGAGGGTGATGACGACCTGCGCCAAGTCACCGACTTCGACCGTGAGGTCGGGTGGCAGGGTGTATTCGACGTGATAGGCAGGGTCCGGATTAATGGTCGAGGCGGATGAGGTTGCTTTGGTAGGCAGCTTCACGATGACGCCTGGGATTTCGATGGCGGGTGAGCGTGCCAAAAAGATGCTGACCGGGATGCCGATGCCGATACGGGCCGAATCTTCGGTCGATACGCTCTGCACCAAAATCTCTTTGGCGGAGTCGTTGATGACGGTAATAACCGGGCGATAGGCCTCGACTTGTTTGCCGGGACCGGTCGACACTTCGGCGGCGATACCGTCGAATGGTGCAATGAGTTGGCCGGAAGCGATGGCTTTTTCGATGTTTTCGAGGGCCAATTTGGAGGCAGACAAGGCTTTTTCGAGCTCGGGATCGCCGCTCTGCGAGGCTTCTTTGACGGCCAATTCGGCGCGGGTGACGGCGCGCTGGGCGCTGGCAATGGCGTCGGGATCCGGCGTTTTGGTGAGTTGATCATAGGCAATCTGGGCACGTTGCAGGGTCGCCGCAGCGCCGTCGATGAGGGGCTGGCGATTGGCTTTGGCAGCGATCAACGTCTGATTGGCGTTGTTCATGGCCGTGGTGCCGGCGTCGAGGGCGTTTTGGGCATCGACATATGCTTGGCGGCGGCGGTCGTACTGCGCGTGTTTTTCGTCGTTCTTTACGCCGTCCCAGTCATACAACGCCTGTGAATAGGCTTCTTGGATGAGGGGCAGATTGCGCTGGGCCGTGTTGAGGTCGGATTGGGCACGCTCGACATCGTTGTTGGCGTTGGCCGTGGTCGATGCCATATTTGCACGGGCCGCCTCGAGCGTTGCTCGGGCGGTTGCAATATCGGACGCGCGCGGATTGACCAAGCGGTCGAGATTGGCATTGGCTTCGGCCAAATCGAGCTCTGCACGCTGCCGACCGAGATCGCGTTGTGTGCCGCTCCGGTCGTATTGGATTTTGACTTGGGTGTAATTGACCTCGGCCTGCTGAAGCTGATTGGGCATGTCGCCCAAATCGAGCTCGGCCAACACCATCCCTTTGGTGATGATGTCATTGCGCTCGATGTTGACCACTTTGACAAAGCCGGATTGCTCGAAGGCGAGTTCTTCTTGTTTGATGGCTGCGACCGTGCCGCTGACCTTTATCTCGTCGACGACATCTCCGACTTCGACGGTGTAGGTTTGCTTTTCCATGGCAGGGGCGGGTGGGCGTGGTGTCGGCGTGGCGCCGGACTGCGTCGCAGCCGAGCTTCCACATGCGCCGAGGAACGAAGCGAGAACAATCATAGACACTACCGTGTGCCGCATATAACCCTCGTATCTGATTCTATTTCGAAGAACAACGGTGCTACAGGAAATTATACGATAATCTGGCATTCTCTGTACACTGTATGGTATTTTCTCAATGAGAAAAGCATGTACATCTGCATCGATTTTTCTGCGCCAGAGTGAGACCCTCCGAATTACAAAGAAACGGTTAAGTTATCATCGTTCTACAGACCATGTGCAATGAATTTTAGACATTCCAAAGCCTGCCAAACGGCGCAACAGTGCTATAATTGCAGTGGAGGGTGACCTATGGCACGAATGCGTACGCGCAGCGTACAATTTGGGCAGACCAGCGGCGAAAACACAACCAGCGAAGAACTCATCTTGATCTGCGAAGCAATCGATCCGCGCTCGGACGAAGCACGCAAGGGTGAGTTATTTGTGTTGCTCGAAGGCGGCACCGACCATCACAAGCACCGGAGTGCCATCCAGATGGTGATGCGCACTATCCGCAAGTTGTTTTATGAAAACGCGTCGTTCAGCATCCACGCATCGTTGCGCCGGGCCATCATATCCGCCAATCAGGCACTGTACGAATACAACGTCGCGCATTTGCCGCAGCAGCGCATTTCGTTTGGGATGACGTGTGCGGTCATCAAGGGCAGCGACCTCTATATTGCGCAAATACTACCTTCTCAGACATACATCTTGTCCGAAGGGCAGATGCGTTCTATCCCGGCTGGGCCGCTGTGGCGTCAGTCACAACAGAGCGCCAGTACGTCGATCAGCAATGGGTTATTGGGCGGCAGTCTGTCCGTCGAGCCCGAGTTCTATCGTGCCCCGTTGCTCCAACGCGAAGGCGTGATTTTGGTCACCAGCAACATGGCACGGTTGTTGGGTCGTGACGACATGGCGCCGATTATGCGGTCCGGCGATGTCGCACTGATGGCCGAGGGCATGCATGCGGTGCTCCGCGATGCGACCGTCGGCGATGTCTATGGGCTGGCGGTGATGCTCGATAGCACGGCCGACGAACAACGCCAAGTAACCAGCAGTTTTTCGAGCATCACCCAGCAATTGATGGTTGCTACCGACAATACAGGTCTATGGTTTGCCCGGTTGGTACAGTGGGTCCGCACGTTGTTGATTGGTGCGCAGGAGCGGCGCTTTTCGCAGTCTGGCAACAACTACCGCGGCATCGTCCGTGCCGAACAGCAACGCATGACGCGCCAGCCACCCGAGGTGCCGTACACCGTCGACCCCATCCCCAATCCGGCACCGATCGATGTCGGCGAAGACATCGATCTACAGGCCGAGCGCATGGCACGTGTCGACAAAGTCAAAAACCGCACCGAGCGGCCGCAGCAGGTCATCGAAGCGGTCGATGTCGAGGTCCCGTCGACGCCGCTCGACACAGATTATCGGGCGTCACCCGGGCGCTACCGGACACAACAAACTGAGCCGATCAAATACAGCGAGCTGATGGGGACGGTGTTCCAACGATTGATGAGTCAACGCTGGTTCCGCTTGCCGACCCCGACCCAGCGGCGCATGCAATCGGTGTCGCGCGGCGAAGGGTTGTCGTATCGCAAACAAAAGCCACCGTTCCCCTGGGCGATGTTGTCGCTGATGGGCGCAGTGATTGCGGTGTTGTTCTTTTATGGCACCAACGTGGCCCGCGAAAATCGTCTGCAGCGCAGCGAAAACAGCATTGTGTCGGCAGAGGTCGCCGTCCAGGCAATTAGTGACGCCGTCAATGAACGTGACGCCGAGCTGCGCATCGAATTGGCGCGGACGATGTTGACGGATTTGCAGCAGAGTGGCGTCTTTACGGCGACGACCAGCAATCGGCAGCGTTACTTCAGCATGATTAACAAAATCGAGAAGGCCGAGCGTGTGGTGCAACGACGGTCGCTCCTCGAAGATATCCAAGTCGTTGCCGAACACCCGCTCAAGAGCGGTATGTTCACCAGTGTCGTGGTCCCACCACCTGCGACATCGGTCGAAAACGCCAGCAACTTCGAGATGATTTATCTCTATGACAGCAATGCCGGCATCTTGTACAACGTCCCCCGCGAGGGCGGTACGCCGACGCCGATGCTCCAACCCAACAATACAGTCGGTGATGTCACGGTGGCCAAAGTATTCGACATTGCCTGGCGTATCGACAGCATTATTGCCATTGCACAGAGCGCAAACAACGGGCCGTATATCTACTTCTTCCGCAATGGGAACGAGTGGAACTATAGTATTCTGGCCGGTAGCCTCGAGTGGAATCCAACCGAACGAAGTATGCGCGTGCAGAGTTTTGGCGGCAATTTGTATGTCTGGGGTGTCACGCAGAGCAATATTCTGCGCTACTTGTCGACGCAATTCGGCGACTTCCCCACCCCCTGGATCCAAAACGACGGCGGTCAGTCGTTCGATACCGCAGTCGACATGGGCATCGATGGCCGCATCTACCTCTTGATGCCCAGCGGGAGCATCAAGGTATTTACGCAGGTCGTCGACGGTGAACGTACCTATGACCGTACGATTGCGTTGCCGGTGATTACGCCTGCACTCCGGTCGGTCACCCGCATGATGGTTACCGGCGATGGAGATGCAGGGTACTTTTATCTGGTCGATAGCTACGGCGGGCGAATCATTCAAATCGAAAAACGGACTGGCCGCTTTGTCCAACAAATCGCAGTGCCGACCGATAGTGAATACACGCTCGACAATTTGACGTCGGTTGCCGTCGACGAGACGCAAGCCCGACCGATGCTCTATTTTGTGAACGGCGGGACCCTCTACAGAGCCCCGCTCCCTGACCCACCACTACCATACGCCCAACGCGGAGACAACGTCGTGCTCCCGACGCCCATACCAACCGCACCATAGCGCTGAGGAGTCGACACCCTATGCAACGGAACACCACTGCGCGCATTTCGGACCCGTGTACGATTGTCATCTTTGGCGCGACGGGTGATTTGACCCGCCGCAAACTCGTGCCCGCGCTCTACAATCTGCGCCGCGAAGGCCTGCTCCACGCCAACACCACCATCCTGGGGTTTGCACGGCGTGACTGGAGCGACGACTACTTCCGCACCCTGTTGTTCGATGAGGGCAGCAAACATTCGCGGGCCAGCCTCGACGCTGGGGATTGGCCGGGCTTCATCAGTCGCGTCTCGTATATCCGATCGACCTTCGAAGACGCCGAGGGGTATATCGCCCTGGCAGAACGACTCGACGCCATTGACACCGAACAAGGCACGAGCGGCAATCGGTTGTTTTATTTGGCCACCCCGCCCGAATCCTATGAAGACATCATCAACAACCTCGGCGCCGCTGGCTTGGCCAACTCCCCCAACGGTGGATGGACGCGGATCATCGTCGAAAAGCCGTTTGGCCACGACCTCGAGAGCGCACTGCATCTCAACAAGGTTGTCCACGACGTCTTCGAAGAGCGCCAGGTCTATCGTATCGATCACTACTTGGGTAAAGAAACGGTCCAAAATCTGCTTGTGTTGCGCTTCGCCAACGGTATTTTTGAGCCGCTGTGGAACCGACGCTATATCGACCATGTGCAGATCACCGTGGCCGAATCTATCGGCGTCGAGGGGCGTGGCGGCTACTACGAACAGGCCGGCGCAATCCGCGACATGGTCCAAAACCACATGATGCAACTGTTATCGTTGACCGCGATGGAACCGCCCGTCGGTGGTGCGAGTGCCGATGCGGTGCGCGACGAAAAGGTCAAAGTGTTGCGCGCCGTGCGCCCGATTGCACCCGCTGATGTCAACAAAATATCGGTGCGCGGTCGCTATAGCGCCGGACCCGGTACCGCACCAGCATATCTCGACGAAACAGGTGTGCAGCCCAACAGTACGACCGAGACGTATGTCGCCATGCGCTTCGAGATCGAAAGTTGGCGATGGGCCGGAGTGCCGTTCTACCTGCGCACGGGCAAGCGCATGCCGGTCCGCGCGAGCGAGATTACCGTGGTCTTCAAAAGTGCGCCGCTGCTGTTGTTCCAAGATGGACCGATGTCACGGAGCGCACCCAACGAGCTGAGTATTCGGATCCAACCCAACGAAGGCATCGCGTTGCGCTTTAATTCGAAAGTTCCCGGCCAAGCGGGTGACATACGGCCGGTGACGATGAACTTCAACTATGTCGACGCATTCGGCGGCGAATCGCCCGAGGCCTACGAGCGGCTGCTCCTCGATGCGATGACCGGCGATACGACGTTGTTTACCCGGAGCGACGAGGTCGAGACGTCGTGGTCGCTCATCAACCCCATTATCGAAGGGTGGAAGACGCTCGGGTCGCCCATCCACGAATACGTCGGCGGCAGCTGGGGGCCGGATGCATCGCACGAGTTCATTGGCGCATCGGGGCGGAGTTGGCGGCGATTGTCGTAGCAAAAGGTGGTTGAGATGCGTGGATATCGGATTTTGTCGCTCGATGGAGGCGGTATTGCCGGCGTTTTGACGCTGGTACTGCTCGAACGTATCGTGGCGGAATTCCCGTCGTTCCTGAGCAAAGTCAACCTCTATGCGGGCACATCGACCGGCGGCATCATCGCCCTCGGGTTAGCCAAAGGCATGCACCCGCGAGAACTCCGTAGTTTGTACGAGGGCAAGGGGCACATCATCTTTCGCGATAGCGTCGTCGATAATGTGTTTGATTTGGGGAGCATGATCGGCGCCAACTACGACAGTACGGGGCTCGAAGCCGAGTTGCTCAAGATTTTTGGGACAACGACGCTGGGGCAACTCGGCAAAGACGTGTATATCCCGGCGTTTGACCTCGATAATCAATCACCGGATCCGCAGCGTCGTGCCTGGGAAGCGAAGTTTTTCACCAATATGGGTGGCATCTACGGTGATGCGGATGTGCCCTGTTACAAAGTGGGCATGTACACGAGTGCCGCGCCGACGTACTTCCCCGCGTACGACGGCTACATCGACGGCGGTGTGGTCGCCAACAACCCGAGTGTGGCAGCCTTGGCGCACGCCATCGATACGCGCAAAAATCACGATGCGCCGAAATTGGACGACATCGTGTTGTGTTCATTTGGGGCGGGGCGATCGTTGCGCTATGTCGAGGGTGATGCGCTCGACTGGGGCTATGCACAATGGGCGCGGCCACTGGTCAACATCCTCATCAACGGGGTGATGGGCGTGGCCGATTATCAGTGCAAGCAGTTTCTGCGTGAGCGGTATTGGCGCCTCAACCCGACGTTCCCTGCTGGCGTCGACATCCAGCTCGATTCGGTCGAAGATGTCGGCTACCTGGTCGAAGTCGCCGAATCGGTCGATTTGAGCGAGACATTGTTGTGGATCGACCGTAGCTGGCAGTAGCGCGCGCTAGAAGTTCCACGCGCTGCGCATCATGGCAATCAGCTTGAGCGTGGTCAACATGGCCAAGGTTGCAGGCAGACTGGCGATCAAGACGACATAGACCATCGAGCCGACGCGGGTCAGAAAGTGCTCTTGGTTAATGATAAAGCGCGGCAAGACTTTGGTCGCGATGGTATCGAAGACGCCGTTCCACACAAAAAACGCCACCCCCAAAAACATCACTGCAGACGCAATTACGATCAATACGCCGAGAGTCATCATAGACCATGCTCCTTTTTGGGTGTTGATGGGCGTGTCAAGATGCGATAAAAGACGGCACCAATGGGCAACATAAGCCAGAAGCTGAGCAAACGAAAAAGGATGGCGGCGCTGAGCGCCTCCTTCAGCGGGACGTCCTGCAGATGGAGCGAGAACGACAAGGCCGCCTCGACCGCGCCGCCGCCACCCGGCAAAATGGTAAACAAACTGACGATGAGCGACATGCCGTAGGCAGCCAGCACATCGAAGTACGGTACGTCGAGGCGCACGCTCCGCAAGAGCGCGGTCAACGCGGCAGCATGCAATACAAAGATCAACATCTGCAACAGAATAATGCGTATCAGACGCCACGGACGTGCCGCAAAGACGGATCGGCTTTTGCCGATTTCTTCGACGACCAGTTCGACCGAACGCGTCTCCCAATCGATGCCGGCACGTCCCACCAAACGGCGCAGGGTGGCAAGCCACGACAATACCGTCGATGTGGGCCGGGTGACGGCGATGATGACGGCAGTCGCAAGCAGACCGGTGAGCAATACTGCTGTGATGATGGGGAAGGTCGCCTGGTAATTGGCGGTCATCGTAATGTACAACAAACCACCGCTGAACAACAGCAAGGCGGCGCCATTCCAACTCAACAACTCTGTGCCTGCCACAATCGCCACACTACTCGATGGAAAACCGCGGCGGCGCAACGCAGCAACCAGAAATGCGTATGCAGCGACACTCCCCATTGGGACGGTTTGATTGAGCAAGATGCCGACCAATGCAGTGCCAGCCAACCAGATGAATGTCTCGTTGTGGTCGAGCACTGCCAATACCGACCCATATATCAGGCCGGCGGTGACAAAGCCGAGGACAATCGTAGCAAACGCAACACCTATCCATATCCGGTCGGCGGTTTGCAATAAATACACCGCCTCGCTCAGTTCGGCCCGTGTGCTGTAGCCGAGCCAACCGATGAGTGCGATTAAGACAATACCGATAACCCATGACCAGGGAATTTTGTGCAACGTTTTGTCCATCGTATTGCCAAATACCACGGTTATCATACCATAGCGCGAATGAACGGCATGGTCGATGCGATAGGGAAACCCGACTGGCTAGATCCCGCTGGAGTGCTCGTGCGCATGCCCAAGGTGGAAGTGCGGGTGGCTGTGTGGCACCCCGTCGTGATGGTGATGGTGGGCATGCACGAGGTTGGCCGCGAGCAATAATTCGTGATTACGGAGCAGGTTTGCTGGTGTATCGTGGGCCACAATTGCACCGTGTTGGAAGATGTATGCGTCGTCGGCGATATCGGGCACCGTGTCGAGGTCGTGGGTGGCAGTGACGATGGTTTTGCCGGAGTTGGCCCAACCGACCAGGAAGTCGACTACCATGCTCTGGCTCTTGGGATCGAGGGCGGCAGTCGGCTCGTCCAGCAGGATGACCTCGGGGTCGAGGATGAGCACCGACGCAATGGCAACGCGCTTCTTTTCGCCGCCCGAGAGGCGATGTGGTGCACGGTCGCGCAGGTGCGTGATCTCGAGCATGTCGAGCGTGTCGGCGACCGCGCGGGCTATTTTCTGCTTGTCCCAGCGCATCTGCAACGGCCCGAAGGCGACTTCGTCGTAGACGGTCGGGTTGAACAATTGCACATCGGGATTTTGAAAGACAAACGCTACCCGGCGCCGGAAGGCGTGGGCGTAGGTGTCCTCCATCAGATGATGCTCGTCGAGGGGCTCGCCGAACGCGGTAACTGTGCCGCTTTTGGGGAAATACAAGCCGTCCAAAATGCGCAACAACGTCGATTTGCCGGATCCATTGGCGCCCATAATCGCCACACGCTGACCGCGCAGAATCGACATCGACACGTCGCGCAATGCGGGTTGTGCGGTGTTGGCATAGTCATATCGGATGTTGTCGAGTGTAAATATCGCGTCCATGGTGCCCTCGTCTAGACGTAACCGAACCAGATCCCAGATACGATGATGACCAATGCAATCGGAATGGCAATGTAATCGTTGCGACCGAGGCGAAACTCGTCGAGCGTGTACACCTCGCCGCGAAAACCACGCGACTGCATTGCCAAATAGACATCGTTACTCAGTTGAAAGCTTTTGCTCAGCAGTACACCAACGGTGGCCGAGGCGAGGCGTCGTGCATCTGCATTACTGAGCTTGCCGATGACACGGCTTTGTCGTGCTTCGAACATATCGCTTGCAGATTGCAGCATGAGAAAGATGTAGCGGTACGTCATCCCCAGGATGACCACGACCATAGTCGGCACGCCGACCACGCGCATTGCCTTCATCACCTGGATCCACGGGGTTGTCATCACCAGTATCACCGAGAACGTGATGCTTACCTCAGAGCGCAAGATCAACAGGATAGCGCTGCGCACCCCATAACTACTGACCTGCCAGCCCAACCAAGGAACCGTCGCCAGGCTGGGACCAGGAGTAAGAAAAATCGCTGGACCGGCAATCAACCCGCTAAAGACGAACATGCCGATCCAGACTGGCATGAGCGATCGGAATGGGATGCGCGACACGACTGCAAGGCCGAGTGCGACCACTGCAATAGCGACGACCACCGGCAGATTGCGTGATGCAGCCGCACAGATAATGAAGCCCAGCATCGCCACGAGTTTGACCCGTGGGTCTAGTCGTTGCAAAAGCCCGCCACCCTCGGCGAGCTGTTCGGCATAGAGCGAGCGCTCGAGGGTTTCGGCGAGCGCATCGATGGTCCGTTGTATGAAATTTCCACGGCGCTTGCCGTGATGTGCCTCACCGCCCATGCAGGGACTCCTCGATAGCAAACGGGACGTATATGCGATACGTCCCGTCTGGGTGTGCGCCGAGGCGCACGGTCGTTGGATTAGGGGTTGGATTGTTCGTTGCGACGCGTAATGCGTCCGGCGATGTAGGTCGATACCAGCATGGTCAAAATAATCAGACCAACGCCCATCACACCGGACAATATGTACCCCAGCTGTTCAGACGAAATGAATGAAACGGCATAGTCTGGGACGGGTGCCTGCCAGATTGCTGCATACTGCAAGAGCCCGGTTGGTGCGGCGGTTATTGTCTGCCCGCCGTCGAGTGCAACGAGTTCCTCGGCACCCCATTCGCCCCAGGCGGTGCCAGCGGCAATGAGCCCGAGTGGGGTCAAGACCAGCATAGTGGCAATCACCAACCACATCCGGCGCGCACTCTGCCAGCCCGATGCAACAGCTGCATTGGCCCCGGCTGGGACGCCCGTCTGTGCAATGCTCAGCAGACTGATGTCGTTCTTTTGGAGGTAGCCGATGACACCAGCGGTCACAATCAACTCGGCAAAGCCGGCGATGCCGATGTGGCCGATCATCATGGCGGGGATGGCGATGTCGAGCGGGTATGGTGCATACAACGGTGCACCGTTGCTGTCGGTGAAGTACATCGGCTGGATACCAAACAGCACGGCCGTGGCGAATGCCGCAGCATTGATGGAAAGATACCCGGCAATGCCTGCCGCAATCACCCGCCGGCGCGAATCGACCGCACTATTGCCAGCGACGATGCGGTTTGCGTAATGTGCCACAAAGACGCCAACAATTGCAATGGTGAAGCAGTTCGCACCAATCGCCAAAATGCCGCCGTCGCCGAAGAACACGGCTTGGATGATCAGAGCAATCGAAACCGATATGACTGCAGCCCATGGCCCGAGCACAATGGCAGCGAGCGCGGCGCCGGTTGCGTGACCCGTGGTCCCGCCAGGCAGGGGCAGATTGAACATCATGATGATGAACGAGAAGGCAGCAAAGACGGATAACAGTGGAACCATCCGCATCGAGAGGGTCTTTTTGATGCGCGCGCTGGCAACATACCAAAACGGCGTTGAAGCGGCAAACATGGCGACGCAGGTGGACGGACTCAGATAACCATCGGGGATGTGCATGGACAACTCCTTCGTGATTCGAACGAATCAGAGGCACCACGGTGGTGACTCATTCAGAAGTGATGCGATTTATAGCAGACACTCATCTTTGCTACGTATCGTAACAGGTTGTGGATGTACGGCGGTACAGATTGGATGAGAGGTTATTGAGAAGGCTGGTCAAGCAGCTTTTCGACGATGACGACATCACGCCAGTTACCCTCGAGTTGGGCATGCCGCTGGTAGATGCCGACCTCGCGGAATCCGGCACGTGCCAGCATCCGTCGGCTCGCAGTGTTTTCGACGAATACCCGCGACAAGACCTTCCAGTACCCCTGCGTCTGTGCGGCTTGACACAGCCCATCCATCAACACGACGCCTATGCCTTGGCCGCGCCAACTGCGCTCGATATATCGAAAACTCTGCCACACCGGCATAGCACGCCCGTTCACGGTAGGCTGACGTGCTGGCAAAACCGACCACATCACTGGCCACGGTTGCCACCATGCACGGGAACTGACCAGATGTCACCACGGGCAACAGGTCGTCTGGGGTACGCAACCGGGTCTCGAAGGTCGCAATACGATCGGCAATCCCTTGATTGTAGATAGTGGTAACCGCGTCGACATCAGTGTCACGCGCGCTCCGGACTGCGATAGTGAGCATGCTGGTTAGCCCTTGGGTGCGAGGATGGCGCGGATCTGTTGTGCGTGCGTCTGATCGTGGGCGGCGAACGATGTCAGGAGCTGGCCGAGGGTGACCTCTTGACCGGTATAGCGCACCCCAACCCGGCTGAGCTCATCGGGAGCAATGGTGCTCAGGCCGTCAACGGTGGCTCGGCGCAGGTCGGTGAATGCCGCCAGTACTTCGGCGAGTGTGCGTCGCCCGTAGCCGGCGGCGGTTACCGCTGCATCGGGATCGAACCGCACAAATTGCGGACGCTCTTCGGCCAGAATCCGATCGATGCGGTCGATTTGGAGCGGGTCTATATCGATCAGGTGACCAATAATCTCGACAACTGACCATTCGTTGGGGGCTGGCATGCGCTGTGCGTCGTCGTCACTGATGGCGGCGACGAGGGTATGGAGCTCAGCGGGGAACGCGGTCAGTGCTGCTAATGCGCTACGGTAATTTTGCATGATAATCCTCAGGGTACTATTTCGGCATGTTCACTGCGTGTCGCCGAAGCATGGGCTGGATGCCAGAGTACAAAAACGGTCAGTGACGCGTTGATTGCATCTGTGCACGTGCTCACGCTGTTCGTTCGTTTGCGGT
>CAIPUQ010000210.1 GCA_903868295.1 uncultured Roseiflexaceae bacterium | reverse complement strand
TATTATGCCCAGGTGGTGGCGACCAAAGCCGATGCCGATTTGGCGGTGCTGCAGATCGTGCGCACCAAAACCGGGGCATCGCCCACCGAATGTCTCAATCTACCGGCTATAACGATACAAGCGGGGAGTCCTGCAATCGAAGACGCGGTGCGTGCGGTCGGCTATCCCGCGTTTGGCGGATCGACATTGACTGTCACCGATGGCAAAATCGCAGGGTTGGTGAAATTCGGCAAAGGAGATGCCACCGTCAATGGCCCACATGCTGCCATCAAAATTACTGCAATAATTGGTCACGGGAATTCTGGTGGCGCACTCGTCAATAGCAAAAATGAGTTAATCGGCGTTCCGTTCTGGGGTCAACCAGACCAAATGGATTCCCCCGGCCAAATGAACTATGCAGTGGCGGTGAATGAAGCAACCAGCATTATCGATGATGCATTGCAGAACCCCAAACCTGGCTGCGACGATGCCCCTCCTGTTGCGTTGCTACGTGAAGTTCGTCAGTACCCTTCTGCATGGGTACAGGGGCAAATATCAGTGTTCCCACGCAACAGTCGGTCGTTCAGTCTCGAGGATGCAACGGTATACTTCTTTGCGCCCGAGTACGACGTCAATGACCTCTCAGAGGACGACGTCGATGCCGCACTGGTGCGTACAACTACCAACATCGATGGTATGTTCATGGCGGCGTTGACGGCAGCGCACTATGATATGGAGTTGGGTGTGGTGGTAGTTGTAAATGACCGTATCATTTTGCGTGAAAACAGCGTTGCTTTGCAAGGCGCAAAAAGTTCTGACTATGACCACTATGTGACATTTGCCCTCAGTACAGAAGAAACATTGGGCATCGAATCGAGCTATGTCGCGTTGGGAAGATGAGAACTAGCTAGTTATCAGTTAGTAGTTAGTAGGTAACAGTTAGGAGAAGTTGCGGGATCTCATCAGACGTTGCGCGCAGGGAACGGAGATGACTGCATGTGGTGTGGGAGAAAACTGAATCCTGCCCTCTGCCCTCTGCCCTCTGCCCTCTGCCCTCTGATAACTGATAACTGATAACTGATAACTGATAACTGACCCCTACTGTGGCAACTGAACATGCTCGCCATCACGTACCACCAAGCCATCCGACGCTAACTTGGTGACAATGCTATCGAATGCAGCTGGCTCTATTGGTTCGCCGAGGGCGACGACGGCGGCGTGGAGCGCGGATTGGTGCATCCCACCGTTGCCAGGGACGACGCGCAAGAGGTCAATGATACGGCCACGGAAGTAGCGGTTCGAGCCGATGAACGGCTGGGCTGGTTTTTCGGCGACTTTTTTGAGGACGCGCACCGGGATGGGTTGTAACTGCTCGTCGGCTGCCCGACGGCCGGCGTAGTCGGCACATGCAGCACGGACCGGACAGCGTGGGCACTGCGGCGTTTTGGCGATGCAGATTGTTGCCCCGAGTTCCATGATGGCCTGGTTGAATGCCCACCCTTGGCCTGCGGGGATGTGGGTAGCCAACGTCGTCACCAGTGCTTGGTCGGCTGGGATTGTGGCCTGTGGGTCGCTCCACAAGCGGACGGCGACGCGGCGGATGTTGACATCCATGAAGGCGACATCCTGCTCGTACGCAAAGCAGGCAATAGCCCCGGCGGTGTAAGGCCCCAGGCCTGGCAATGTGCGGAGCACCGCGACGTCACGGGGGAACACGCCGGCATACTGGTCGCGTACCGTCTGGGCGGTTTTTTGGAGGTACAAGGCACGGCGATTGTAGCCCAACCCCTGCCAGGCAGTGATGATGGCGCTGGTGGGTGCGTCTGCGAGGGTGTCGATGTCGGGGAACTGTGCGAGGAACGCGTGATACTTGGGGACGACCCGCTCGACTTGGGTCTGCTGGAGCATCACCTCTGAGACGAGAATGCGGTACGGGTCACGCGTCTGCCGCCAGGGCAACACACGACCCGCTGCGCTGAACCATTGGATGAGGGTCGTTGCAATCATGCGCTCGCGGTGGGTGACGGCATCTTGAAGCCCGCAGTCGGGGCACCGATACCCATCCCAAGGTCTGCGTCGTAGGCCTCGGGGAGTGCATCATCGGCGGCCAACACCGGCAACAGGGCGGCAATCGCCACCGCGCACATGTCGTCGTCGGGCTCGCGGGTGGTGAGGTTTTGGAGTGCCAGCGACGGCGCTATCAACCAGCGCACCCAGGCGCGATGATAGTTGGCGGCAGTCACACGCAATAGTTCGAACGACAACCCGGCGATGACGGGCACGAGCAGAATGCGTGAGATGACTTTGATGAGCAGCGTCTCGTCAGCAAAGAGCGCAAAAAACGGCATACTCAGCACCACGACGACGAGCAAAAAGCTGGTCCCACAGCGGGGGTGGATGTGTGTTTGGGCACGGACATGGGCGACGTCGAGCGGTAACCCTGCCTCATAGGCGTTGATGGCTTTGTGCTCGGCCCCGTGATAGCCATAGACGCGCTGGATGTCGGGGATACGCCCAATAAGGATCATGTACCCGATGAAGATGACCAGTTGAAAGATGTTTTCGACCACGATAATCCACAGATTGCTGAGCCCCACATACTGCAGTGCATTTGCTAACAATAATGGCAGTGCGAAAAAGAGGCCAAAACCGAGTGCAAGCGAGAACGCAACGCCGCCAACGGTTTCGCCCGTGCTGGGCTGTTCGTCGTCGGGCAGATCTGCCGCAGCCGAGACATTGAGGGCCCGGACACCGAGGTTGAGCGTGTCCCACAACAAAAGGACCCCGCGCAAGATCGGCAACGACTCGAGCGTCGAGCGCTTGCTCCCGTCGAGTGATTCGTGGAAGGTCACAATCGATCCGTCGGCGCGGCGCACGGCGACGGTGGCCCGCTGGCGACCTCGCATCATGACACCCTCGATGACGGCTTGGCCGCCGTAGTTCTGCTTAGTCATGGTGCGTTGTCTCTGTTGGTTTGGTTGGTGCTTTGGGTTTGATGCGTTGGGCAATGAGTGCAGTCGCGGCTTTGAAGCCTTGGATGTAGCCCGACACGCGGATCGCCGGTCCGACGATTTCTTCGCTGATAATCGACACCGTGGTGGTGACTGCAGCAGTGGATTTTTTGACGTCGGCGGTCACGCTCTTGGTATTGGCCAGCACGTCGTCGAGCTTAGTGCTGAGTTCTTCGAGCTTGGGTACCAAGGTCAGCCGGGTGCTTTTGTCGATGGCGCGTACTGCATACAGCAGCGCGATAGCAACCAACGCCATGACGATTGCGCCGATAAGCTGGAACAGGGCCAGGATGATAATCGAGAAATCGCGCAACGCCTCACGGAAGCCCGGGTAGATAACCGCGAGCACGATGATAACCACCACCACGACTGCCAGAATAACGCCGCCAATAACCAATGCGCGGTTCATGCCTGCGGATTCGGGTTTGGGATTGATTGGATAGTCGTTCATACAGGGTCCTTCCTAGAGGCGGGTCGTGGCGCGAATGGTCGGGTAGAGCGCAAGCCAGCCACCGATACTGACTTCGACGACGTGCACGGTCCCGTAGGTTGGTAACAGCGGGTGCACACTCAGACCGGTGCCATAGACAATCGCGGCACCTGCGAGCGTCGCCAACCAAAAGACGGGGAGCTGGAGCACCGTGGTCCCGACGCAGGCATGAGCCAGCGCGGCATGGAACGTCGTCAAGATAATCAATACGAGCAGAAAAGGTGGCATGTAACTATACGAGGATGCGCCCGCCTCCGATAACCTCGGTGTCTGCGTAGAATACGGCAGACTGTCCGGGAGAAATACCGTCTTGGGGTTCGTCGAACGTGACTGTCGCCGTCTGTGCACCGGTCACCGTGACCTGCGCCGCCACTGCAGTTGCATGCGAGCGACTCTGCACGAGACAGCTGAACTGATTGTCAGGCGGAGTGCCTGCGACGTATGTCGCCCGATCAACCTGGATGGTGGTTTTTTTGAGGTCTGTCTGGGGGCCGACCACAATGGTATTGGACTGGGCATCGATGTGCGTCACAAACAACGGCGTGCCGACTGCCAACCCCAAGCCCTTGCGTTGCCCGACGGTGTACAGCGGGATGCCCTGGTGTGTGCCCACGGTGGTACCCTGTTGGTCGACGATGTTGCCCGCTGCGAAGGCATCAGGACGCTGACTTTTGACAAACGATCGGTAGTCGCGGTCGGGGACAAAGCAGATATCTTGACTTTCGGGGCGTTCGGCAGTGGCCAATTCGAGCTGACTCGCAAGGGCGCGCACCTCGGGTTTGGTCATCGCACCCAGGGGGAACATCAGCCGCGACAGCTCCTTTTGGCCCAGCATGTGGAGCATATAGGACTGATCTTTGCGCATATCATTGCCACGGTACATGCGCCACTGCGTGCCATCGAACGTGTTTTGGAGATAGTGCCCGGTGGCGAGTGCATCGAACCCCAGGAGTTCGGCGCGTTCGAGCAACACGCGGAACTTGAGATCGCGGTTGCAGGCCATGCACGGATTGGGCGTCATTCCGTTGCTATATTCGTCAGCGAAGTAGTTGATGACGTGTTTTTTGAAGTCTTTTTGGTAGTTAAAGACATAGTAGGGGATACCCAATTGCGCACAGACGCGCCGTGCGCCCGACACCATCTCCATCGAGCAGCAACGGCTTTCGACCATTTTGTCGCCGTCGCCCTCCCACAGATGCATCGTCACACCCGTGACCTCGTGACCGGCATTGTGGAGCATTGCTGCCACCACAGAACTATCGACACCGCCGCTCATTGCGACCATTACACGCGCCATTGTCGGGACCTCTCAAGCGAAACTCTGTGTATTATAACCCGGCTACGCGTGGCTGACCATTACCGTTTGTGAGCATTGGTATATGCGAAAACCCGGAGGGCCGGCACACTGCACCAAAACGTGTCTGTGCGTCGGCTCCGCAGACGCCGTGCGGGTCAACAGCAGGAGTGCAATCGGCGGATAATCCCGTGGATCCAGAGTATGTGTCTATCCTGCGAAAAAACGCTTACACCGCTGGGTAGGCGGCGATGGTTGTCGTCATCACCGTGCGTGCCCCCGCGCTACGCAACGCTGCCGCAACATTGCCCTGGGTGGATGGGTCGACGACTGCCATCACAATGCCCCCGACACCAGCGCCACTGAGTTTGGTGCCGTATGCGCCTGCACTGTCGGCAGCCAGGCAGAGTGCGTCGATGAGCGGTGTCGAAACGCCGATAGCCGCCAACAACGATTGGTTTTGGCGTGCGGCCATCCCCAGGAGCGCCGCATCGCCACGTGCCAAGGCATCTTGGGCGAGCAACGTCACCGCGCCGATGGCGTCGAACAGCGCATCGTAGTGCGCGGGATTGGCGGTGCGCCGGGTACGCACACCACTCACCGCCAGGTGCGTAGGGCTGCGCACGCCGGTATCGGCGATAACCACCGTGATCGGAGCGCCGATCTGCAGCGGGTGGATCAACGGTGTTTGGGCTGTGCCATCGGCGAATGCGGCACGACGACAAAAAGAAATCGGCTGATCGTAGGCAATCACCGTGTTATCAATCCCGCTGGGGGTGCCATGGAGGCGTTGCTCACTGCGGAACACCAGCGCTGCCACCGCGGCAGGCGCGAGAGCCTGCCCAAACCACGTAGCGCAGGCGCGGACGAGTGCGGTGGCCACGGCCGCTCCGCTGCCCATCCCACTGGCGATGGGAATGTCGGATTGGACGGTAATAATCATGTCGGGTGGCTGCAGATCCCACACCTGGAGCATATCACTCAGCAGATCGAGCAACGGATCGCTGTCGACCCCCAAGCGTGCACTGCGTTGGATGTCAGGCATGTGGAGTTGACAGCCCGTCTGTGGCTGCCCAGCGGTAATGTGCACCGTCACACGGATGTCGGGCAAGGGCACGGCCAGGGCTGGGCGCAGGTAGACTACGGCGTGTTCGCCGGCAATGATGAGTTTGGCACAGGCGTGGGCTTGGACGGTGTGCATAGCGGGCCTCAGTCACTGGTAGACGGGAGAGATGCTACTCCCACTCGATGGTCGCCGGTGGCTTGGATGAAATGTCGTAGACCACCCGGTTGACGCCGGCGACCTCGTTGACGATGCGATTGCTGACCTTGGCGAGGAACTCATACGGCAAATGTGCCCAGTCTGCAGTCATGTAGTCTTCGGTAGTGATGGCGCGCAGGGCGATGACGTCGGCATAGGTGCGCCCATCACCCATCACACCCACACTCTGGACCGGCAACAGTACTGCAAACGCCTGCTGGGTGGTGCGATACAGACCGGCCGCGCGGAGCTCACTGATAAAGATGAAATCTGCCTCGCGCAATACATCGGCACGCGTTTTGCTGATGGGTCCGAGGATACGTACTGCCAAACCAGGGCCGGGGAACGGGTGCCGCCAGACCCAATCTTCGGCCAGCCCGAGCTCCATCCCGGCTGCCCGGACTTCGTCTTTGAAGAGGTAGCGCAGTGGCTCGACCAGTGTCAACGTCATGTCGGCCGGCAGGCCACCAACGTTATGGTGGGTTTTGATGGTGACCCCTTTTTGGCGGTCAGGGGCTTTGGACTCGATGACGTCGGGGTAGAGTGTGCCTTGGGCGAGGAATGTCGCGCCATCGATGTTGTTGGCCTCACGCTCAAACACGCGGACGAATTTTTCGCCGATGATTTTGCGCTTGCGTTCGGGATCACTCACTCCCTCGAGGGCGCCGAGGAACTCGGCACTGGCGTCGACATGGATGAGTTTGAGGCCCAGCTGATCACGGAAGGTCCGCACGACTTGCTCGGCCTCGTTGAGGCGGAGCAACCCATTGTCGACAAACACGCAGGTCAAATTGTCGCCGATGGCGCGATGGATGAGCAGTGCTGCAACGGCAGAATCGACGCCGCCCGACAGGCCACAGATGACCTTGCCAGCACCCACTTGGGATTTGATACGCGCGATAGACTCGGTGACAAACGACGATGCCTGCCAGCTCGGGGTGGCTTTGCATATATCGAGCGCGAAGTGCCGCAGCACATCCCGCCCATTGGGTGTATGCACAACCTCGGGATGGAACTGGATCCCATACCAACGGCGTGCCTCGTCGGCCATCGCAGCAAACGGCGTGCTCGCGTTGGATGCCAATGCGACGAAGCCGGTCGGGATGGATTCGATATGATCGCCGTGGCTCATCCATACCTGTTGCTGTGCGTTCATGCCGGCAAACAGCGGGTGTGCGTTCTGGAGGTCGATGGTGGCGTTGCCGTATTCGCGTTGGGCGGCTTTGACGACCTGACCACCGAGGGCATAGCTCTGCAGTTGCATACCATAGCAGATCCCCAGCACCGGTACAGGGCAATCTACCATCCAATCAGGCATGGCCGGTGCGCCGTCGTCGTAGACGCTCGCAGGACCGCCCGATAAAACGATGCCGACGACGTCGTGTTTGAATATCTCTGCGCGGGGAGCGTCGTGGGGGATGAGCTCGGAATATACCCCGATTTCGCGCAGACGGCGGACAATGAGTTGGGCTGTTTGTGATCCAAAATCAAGGACCGGTATCGTGTGCGTCATGGTACTATCCCATCAGGCGAGATCGCCACTGTGCGCATTATACCAACTGCCGGATTCGAGGGGATGATGGTCAGCGAAGTCTATCTGATACGACACGCGACTGCCGAGCCAACACGCATCGGACAGAACGATAGTGATCGCAATCTGACCGCCACCGGCATCGCCGAAGCGACACGAGTGGCGGATTGTCTACAGGCACTGGGTATTGTGATCGATGTGATTCGGTGTAGTCCATTGGCGCGGGCGCAACAGACGGCGCAGATTATCGCCCATCACTATGCATTACCGATGACCATCGACCAACGGCTTGCGCCTGGCTTTGATTACTCAATCGTGCAGAATTACGCCCATTCACGTCTACACCGTAGCATTGCATTCGTCGCACACCAACCGGATTTGGCCTGGATCGTCTGGTCTGCCACTGGCGTACAACACGAATTTGCGTGTGCCGGGATTGTCCGTCTCGAGCCGGCAATGCCACGCTGGCGCCTGGCGTTTGCGTTAGCGCCGTATACACAAGAACGCATCGTGGCCGGGCAAAACGACCCGTGGACAGAGGTCACCCGTTTAGGGGAGCCATTGGACGGGTGATCCTGCGTCGATCGGCGCGCTTGTTTGTGCGGATGGGATCCCCCCCACCGACCACAGCCAGAGCGCGCCGGGTTCGTCGACGCGGCCATATTCTTCGTTGGGTGCGATGGCTGGGTCCCAATCGGGTGGCAACACCACCGCCAATGCCTGACCGTCGGGTTGCCAGGCGGCGAATTGGCCGCGCACCAATGTCTCGCCGACGGGGTTGCCCGTTGCAGTGTACGTTCCGTCAGGCAGATACATCTCGCGCGTGCCAGCGACATCCATGATCGTTGTTTGCCAAGTGTCCCAGCCCATAGAACCGCGTGCGTTGCCGGTGTTTTGTGCTGTGATGCTGTATGTTAATCCGTCCGGCGATGGTGTGACCGCTCGGTTCCAACCTGCCGATGTCCCGAGGAGGAGTTGTGCGGCAGTCGATGCATCGACGAGGGTCAGCAAGTTGATGTCGGTCTCGACCCGATTGCCGATGAACACGCTGACCATGAGCTGGCGGCTGTCACGCGACCAGACGGGGCCATAGACCACGAGCCCTTGACCGGGTTGCCCAGGTTCAGCACCGGTGGCGCTGACCGGATCCCAGCCGTTTTGGCCTGCCAGGTTGATGAGGTGAATGGTGTTGCCGGCGGTTTCGCCGGGGTCAGCTGCCGATGTGTCACTCCGGGTCGGCCGAGTTGCATAGGCAATACGTTTGCCATCGGGTGATACTGCGGGATCGCAGCCCTCACCCATTGGGATTTCACGCGGGTCATCCCACACGCGTTTGATAATCGTGGATTGCCGACAAAACGCCGCCCAAGCGAGCCACGACGACCGATCGGTACTGTCCGTCGTGCTGGCTGCATACACGATCCCGCTATTATCGGGGAGCCAGACGATGCCTGCCAACGAGCGTTGGTCGTCGGTGTGTTGTTGCGCTGCGGTGCCGTCACGGGAGACGGTCCATAGCTCTCCGGCAGCGCCAAGCCCACGAATAGCCGCTATCCGCTGCCCGTCCGGCGCAGCCACAAAGTCAGCAACACCGCTCAGGATGGTACGCCGGCTTTGATCTGCGACCGATACACCAACCAAATCCCCGCCACTGAGGGCGAGAATCTCGCCCCCTGTAGGCACTGTTTGTGCGCCACTGGTAGGGGTGACCGGCTGCGTGGTAGGCGCAGGTTCGGTCGGGTCGATATCTGGTGTTGTATTGAGCGTGGGGACCAGTGCCGCCGGGGTGGCACTCGGTTGTGTCGTGGGTACGGGCAGTGCGGCACACGCAGCGAGCCCGAGCACCACCCAGAATAGTAGAAGATGGCGCACTAGGATGCTCCTTTGCTGGTGGGAGGGGTGAGCCGACGAATGCTCAAAATACTACACACACAGCTCCAAAACCACGACACCGCGACCGACATCACCCACATCGCAGGACCCGCGACGGTGACGCCAAAGATGGTGTATTGATTGGTCCACACAGTGGATGTACGGATCGCATCTTGGGTGAAGATTATGGTGGCGAACGGGTGTATGGCGAGCATCAGCTGACGCCATGTGGTCGTGCTGTCGGCGATCCAACCAGGCAATACCTCTGGGAGGACGAGCACCAACACCGGGAGGACCAAGAGCATCCCCAGGATGGTCGCGAGTGCATAGCCCGTAGCGGTGATGGCCGTCTGAGTCCGTGTCGACCAGTAGACGCCGATGCAGGTGTAGAGGAGCGCAGTCGACATAATGACGATATACATCATGGCGAGTTCACCGACGTCGACCCCGCCAATGAGGAAAGTAATTGCCATAAACGGTGTTAATGCAGTCACAAACAGCAGGCAATAGGCAAATGTTGCGGCGGTTTTGCCCAAGACGATGTCGATGGGGCGTAGCTGCGTGAGGACGATCAAATCAAACGTCTGCCGTTCACGTTCACCAGAAATGCTCCCGGCAGCCATGATGGGTGCAATCGCGGTGACCACGACCAGGGCCGTGATGACCAACGAGAGAAAAACAGTGTGGCCGGAACTCCCATTGAACGTCGGTTGGCCGTTCATCGTGGCGTATTCGGCACTGTAGATGAGCAACGAGATGCTGCTGACCAGAAACAACGCACCGCACAAGAGCCAATACGAGCGTGGGGTACGCAATCTCCCACGTAATTCACGAAGCAGGACGGGATTGATATCACGCATTGGGGAGCTCCTGCATCTGTTGATCAGTACTAGTCATCTGCAGAAAAGCCTGCTCGAGCGCTGCTTCTTGGGGGGCAAAGGTATGCACGGGGATATCTGCAGCGAGCAGTGCACGCAACAAGGTTGCGCGGTCGGTAGCGAGGGTGCTTCCAGATAGGGCATACCGCAACGGATCTGTCGCGGTTGGATGTGCGCTGTAGCCACATGTTGCTGCGACGTCGATGATTGTTGGTGCGTGATGGGTCAGTGCGACGCTGATGGATTGTTGATGTGTGAAGCGGGTCATGTTTGCCAATGTGTCGTATGCAATGGTTTTGCCGTGCTCGAGGATGAGCATATGCGTGCACAGGTCTGCCAAATCCGACAGGATGTGTGAGCTGATGAAGATGGTTTTGCCTTCGTCATGGAGGGCGTGCAGCAGGTTCCGGAGTTCGATACGTGCGCGTGGGTCGAGGCCGCTGGCAGGCTCGTCGAGCACGAGGATGTCGGGATTGTGTAGCAGTGCGCGCCCCAGGCTGAGGCGTTGGGCCATCCCGCGTGAGAGGCTCATGACTGCGGTCTGTGCGGCGTCAGCTAAGCCGACACGCGCCAACATCAAAGGGATGATGGCGCTGCGTTGCGCCGGTGCCATTGTCCCGCACCGGGCATAAAAATCGAGGTATTCGGTAGCTGTCATCGACTCGTAGACGCCGAAGGTGTCGGGCATGTATCCGATGCGTTGGCGCACGTGCGATGGGTCCGCACACACCGATAGCCCGTCGACGATGATATCGCCGCTTGTTGGGGTAATGAGGGTCGTCAAAAGCCGGAGCGCGGTAGTTTTGCCCGAACCGTTGGGGCCAATCAACCCGACGGTTGCACCACGTGGTATGACACACGAGAGTGACACCAACGCGTGCGTGTTGCCATAGGATTTGCTGACAGAGCGGAATTCGATCACGGGACCCTCGATTCTGTGCTGGATTGGCACACGATGGTCGGTCGAGTGCGCTAGGCGTGCGTGGGAGCGGTGTTGCGGGTCATCACATAGACACCAAGGTCACAAATACCACTCAAAATGGTACTACTCTGTTGAATGCTAAAGTAGGGCTCCATCAGCTGCTGATAGTGCGCAACGGTGCGAATATTGTCGCCACGATCGAGCCAATGCATAGCGCGGCCGGCGAGATTGAGTGGGTTTTGGGTGGGAATGTCTTCGAGCATCAAAATCGTGCCGTTGTGGCGAAGCATCCGATGGAGCTCTTGGACACAGGCGATGACGGTGGCATCATCGAGGTGGTGAAAGACGCCCATGATGAGAGCGGCGTCGAATGTATCGCTGGCAAACCCTACCGCAGTACCATTCATCACGCACAGGCGATGTGGGGTCTGGCGGCGGGCATGACTGACATAGTGTGGGGCAATATCGAAGCCATAGTAGCGATCAGCGGGGAAGCACCGTGCGAATTGGCCGGTCCCACACCCAAAATCGAGGAAGCGTCGCTGTTGGTCGCCACCAAAGGGGTTGAGTTCGCGCTCGATGACTTTGTAGTCTGCGGTGAACCCGAATTCGGCGACAGAACGAAAGGCGTCCCATACCGCCGGCTGCCGTGCAATTGTGTCAAGCAGCTGTTGTAGCATCATGCACTCCGTCTTGTGTGTGCGCCAGCGGTCGTTGCGCCAGGCAGACTAATGATACTCCATAGGGCATCCGTACGCCAATTGCCAACAACCAAGATTCGACGGTCAAGGCGACGCGACCGATGATATCAACAAGCGGCGACGGGGCAGTCAAGTCGGATTGTGCGTCACGCTGGTCATTGCCGCGCTCGCGCATGCGCTGGAGCGCCGCAACAGGGAAGAGCACGGTGTTGGCATAACTGAGGACCTTGACCTCGAGACCTGCTTGTACACAGAGCTGCGTCACTTGTGTGTGTGAGTATCGGCGCGCGGTGTGGACGCGCTCATCGTGATGGCCACGGAGCCAATCGTTGGCGGGTACGCGCAACAGGAAGTATCCGCCGGGTTTGATAATGCGGGCACACTCACGGACTGCCGCCGCATCGTCGCGCACCGCGCGGTGATAGATGACATCAAAACTCGTAACGAGATCAGCGCTGGCCGATGCAATGGGGATGGCATCGATGCTCCCTTGCAAGACGTCGTCACCGGCGTTGTGCGCATAGGAAAGTGCATCGGGGCTCATGTCAAAGCCGATAGACCTGCCGTATTGGGCAAGCCAACGCAGATTGCCGCCGGTACCACAACCGGCATCGACAATCAGATGTGGCGTTGGGATGCGTGCAATCAGGATTGCGGCTATCCGACGCATCCCCACATACCACCAATGATTGCGTTCGACGAGTGCCATCGTGTCGTATTCGTGCCGTTCCATGATGCTCCCACACAGAATGATTGACGAATGTCAGATTACCACATAGACTATGCCTACCCGCATAGGTGTTCAGAAGTACATGACGAGCGGGAAGAATGCGAGCGTACGGATGCGTATTTCACCGAGCAAAGTCACCCACTATGCAGAGCAACTCGTCGATGTTTTGGCCGACACCGATGGGGTGTTGTTCGAATCCGACGATGCAGATTTGCGTGTGGCAATCGTCGAAATCATGACCGACGAGCTGATGCAAGAAGAACGCCTCGATAGTGAATTGCATGAGCTCCTGCAATCGAAATTGCGCTACGAAATTTCGATGGGCCGTGTCAATTATGACGAACTGTTCCGCAAAGCAAAGCAACAAGAAGTCCGCAAACGCGGCATCATCATCTAGCGCACGATTGGCACTCAGGCCAAAGACTGCATATCAAACCACGGCCCGACTTGGCACGCCAAGCGCGGGCCGCTTCGTGTTTGGACCCGGCACTGCTGGCACGATTGGCTCGCGCACGGCATGGGCAGTGTCACTGCGACTGCGGTGAGTGATTTGCCTGCACGCAAGCGGGTTTGCCGGATGATGTGGCGCAATGCACTGACGACTGGGCTCCCCGCTGCAACGTAGATGTGATCTGCCCAGCGGATGAGGTCTGGCAGGCGTTTCTCGGCAATGCGGAGCACGTTCTCGGCACCGGCCATGTACTCGACATCGGTCGGGACCAATTGTGGTGCGATGTGCCATTGGGCAGACATTTCGCCGGCAATAAACGTCGTTGCAGTGCCGTTTGCCTGGAGCGCGTTGACCAGCCCTAGCAGGCGCAAGGCACCCTCGCTTTGACCAATACAGAGTGCAGTCCCACGTGGTTGCAACGGGTAGGGTAATTTGCCGTATGGACCATAGACGCTGATCTGTTTGCCGATGGGTTGTTCGCTCAACCAGCGCAGGCCGTCGTCGCTGTGTGGTGCAAGCAGTAATCCAATGCGCCCGACTTTGGCGTCGACTTGTGCGGCAAAGAGGCTTCGGACGAGCATGCGTTGCTGGCCGTTGGGGTCGTCACAACGCACCTGGATGAACTGACCCGGCTGCCAATGCGCTGCGAGGTGCGGTGCGCTGAGGGCGACCCAGTGGAGTTGATTGATGCTGCGCGATTCGCAGATTTCGAGCTGATGCGCACGGAGCATCGGGTGACCTCACGGTTCGTCTGTTAGCGGCGATGGCGC
>CAIPUQ010000209.1 GCA_903868295.1 uncultured Roseiflexaceae bacterium | reverse complement strand
GCACGCTGAGTGCGAGTCCTGCTGCTCCACCAGGCACGCTCCGCGGTGCCTGGTGGTTATTGTTTGCCCGTGCGTTGATGGCGCGGGCGCGATGCACAGGGGTGATGGCTGAGTGCGCTTTCGATGGCGGCTTCTTCAATAAGGAACCCTGCACTTCCGACATGCAATGCGATGCCCTGCGCTTGTGCCCACAAACAGACATCATGCGCTCGGATACGTAATCGTTTGGCGGCGAGTTCCACTGGTACCAAGGTGTGCCGCCGGAGGGTATGGTGGATCACCGCGTTGAGACCTGGCCATTCGGGCTGATGGTTCATCGGCATGCTCCTTCATCCATTCGTACACGGTTTGCCGGTGACAACGCCACTGCAAGACGCCACCGAAGCAGGTCCCCGGGAGTGCACCAGCGCTACGCAACCGTACCAACCACGCGAACGGGACAGCATAATAATCAGCCACATCGCTGATGGTCATGACTTCCGGCATGTGCGCGATCCCACCCATGCTGTGGATGTGGACGATGCCCTCGTCATAATAGTCTCGGGCGGTGGTGGTCATACGATCCCTCCTTTGCGCATCTACGCGAGCTGGGCGATGGGGATGATTACAATATAATGACAATATGTAGTAGATGTGTATCCCCCATGACGTGGGTTTTTGTATCCCCCGTGTGGGGTTTTTTTTGACCACAAAAAACCGCCGTGACCTCGTGGTCGCGGCGGTGCGGTGTACCATCTCTGCTTACATCACTGACCCGTCGTCTTCGTCGTGGTCGTCACCATGGGCAGTCAAAATCATCAGACCGTTGTCGTGGGGCATCATGGACATTGGTTTGCCCCGTGGTGCCGCGCGCAGTGACGGTGCGTTGGCTGCGCAGAGCGTCCCGAACTTGGGCTGTGCATAGGGGAGATGCGTCTCGCCACGGGCGAGGATGTGCAAATAATTAGCCAGTTCACCCTCCCACGGTTGTCCGTGGTTCCACGGCACCGCAGAGCGAGCGTTGCAGTAATGTGCCACGAAAGCTCTGCGCATGCGGTCTTTGGAGTAGTTGGTATGCGAACGGTGGATGACGTGCCCGCCGAAGAAGACCACGTCGCCCGGCTCGGCTTCGACCTTGACTTCGCGGCCTGGGTATTTGGCGGCGATCTTGGTGAGGCCGTTTTTCTTTTCGTCTGTGTTGCTGGCGCCAAAGATCGGCTGGATATCGGCGAGGGCTTGATCCCCATTGGGTGATTGGCCGTCGTTATCTGGGTAAATGGGCTCGTTCTGCGATCCGACCGTCATCCACATGCAGCCGTTTTCTTCGTCGGCAGCATCGACCGCCAGCCAGGCACCGATGAGCGTGTCGGGCTGTGATGGGATGTAATAGGCGTCTTGGTGGTAGCCTTGGCCGGGTTGACCGGGTTGTTTGAAAAAGAGCATCGTCTGTAGGGCCAGCACATCTGGTCCAATCAGTGCTTCGAGCACATCGAGGATACGTGGGTGCAGCAAAAAGCGCTCGTGGATCTCGGAGACACGATGCAGCATGTGTACCCGGAGCCAGTATTGCAGACGTTGCTCCGGGCTGAGCGTGGCAGGCGGCGTGGGCACGCCAGGGATGACTTCACGCCCCTCGCGCAGGTTATCGGTGTGCGCGCGCAAGGCGTTGACTTCATCCTGCGACACGAGGCCTTTGACGACCAGATACCCCTGTTCGCGGAAGCGAACGTACTCATCGACACTCACAGGATACGGCAGGGCATGGCGAGCGACAGTGCTTGTCATTAGGTTCCTCCATAGGTGCGAATAGCCCTATTGTACGACAGCTTGCATTGTCCATGGAGGTGCCGGTATGCGGATTACGGTTCGTTAACCATCGTAAAGAAATACAGTCAACGGTATGATTTGATGAATGTGCAGGCAGTGCGTCCCTCGGCTGGCATTGTGTGATGAAAAAACGCATCAGAATCACTCATTTTTTGATTTGATTAACATAATAATTTGATTGTAATCATTTTGTAATGTAAGGTACTGTGTGCGTAGTGCATAATGTGGAGGTATGGCGTTGCAAAGGGCAGTTCATCATTTGACACTCTCCTTCTGCTATGCTATTATTTAACCTTGCCGAGGCCTAGGCCCGTGCGAAGTGTGGTAATAGAAGCCAACGTGCCCTGCTCTAAGGCGCAACGCGTGTTGCGACCAGACTCGAGGGCAACATATCTTTTTGTGTGCTGTTGGACTGAGGAGAAAGCAGAGAGCATGCCGACGATCAATCAGCTAGTTCGCAAGCCGCGCAAGCCGGTAGAGCGCAAGGTGAAGGCCCCCGCACTTCGCTTCAACTACAACGTGTTGAAGGGGAAGTTGACGCGAGGGAGCGGTTCACCGTTCAAGCGAGGCGTATGTACGCAGGTACGTACGATGACCCCAAAGAAGCCGAACTCGGCACTGCGCAAAATCGCACGTGTGCGTTTGTCAAACGGCATGGAAGTAACCGCCTACATCCCAGGTGAGGGACACAACTTGCAAGAGCACTCGGTCGTATTGATCCGTGGTGGTCGTGTAAAGGACTTGCCAGGCGTTCGGTATCACATTGTGCGCGGTACATTGGACGCACAGGGTGTATCGAATCGAAAGCAGGGACGTTCAAAGTACGGCACCAAGAAGAACGCAGCCGCACCAGCCAAGAAGAAGTAGCACTCACCCGAGTGGGTAGTTTTAGGTTGAGAGGACGACTATGCCGCGACGTGGCAAGACAGACAAGCGTGAATTTTTGCCGGATAGCCGTTTTGGCAGTGCAATTGTTACGCAGATGATCAATAAAACGATGTTGCGCGGGAAAAAGAGTGTTGCCGAGACAATTGTGTACGGTGCACTCGAGATGGCCGCCGATCGTGTGAAGAAGACCCCAATGGAAATCGTCGAAGGCGCGCTCCGCAATGCAGGGCCAGTCATCGAAGTGAAGCCACGCCGTGTCGGTGGTGCCACCTATCAGGTGCCCGTCGAAGTCAAGGCAGAGCGCCGTTTGTCGTTGGCAATTCGTTGGTTGTTGGCATCTGCCCGCTCACGCGGTGGCAAGCCGATGATCGAGCGGTTGGCACTCGAGCTGGTCGACGCATTTAACAATACGGGCACGACCATCAAAAAACGTGAAGACGTGCAGCGCATGGCCGAAGCAAACCGCGCGTTCTCGCACTACGGTCGCTTCTAAGTAGCAACTATTGTCGCACGAGCGACACTTCAAGGAGTAGGTAAAGGCTATGCCTCGCGAAACACCGCTTAATCGCTACCGAAACATCGGCATTATTGCGCACATCGATGCCGGTAAAACGACAACGACGGAGCGCATTCTGTACTACACCGGACGGACCTACAAGGTCGGTGAAGTGCACGAAGGCACGGCGACCATGGACTGGATGGAGCAGGAGCGTGAGCGTGGTATCACGATTACCGCAGCTGCAACCACCGCCCAATGGGAAGTCGCCGGCGTCAGTTATCGTATCAACATCATCGACACCCCTGGTCACGTCGATTTCACCGCCGAAGTAGAGCGCTCACTGCGCGTACTCGACGGTGGTGTCGTTGTGTTCGACGCCGTTGCCGGTGTGGAACCACAATCCGAGACCGTGTGGCGTCAGGCAGACAAATACAAGGTTCCACGTATTTGTTTCGTCAATAAAATGGACCGCACAGGCGCAAACTTCGAGCGTACCGTCGACATGATTATCGACCGCCTCGGAGCCAAGCCGGTGTTGATTCAACTGCCAATCGGCGCCGAAGACCGCTTCCGCGGGATCATCGACCTGATTGAGTTCCAAGCCTGCATCTACGGTGAAGACATGGGTCGCACCGAGACGTGGGGCGAAATCCCTGCTGAGTTCGTCGCGGCGGCCGAAAAAGCCCGCTTGGCCTCTATCGAAGCCATCTGCGAAACCGACGATCATCTGACCGAAATGTACCTGAATGGCGAAACCCCAAGCCCAGAGCAACTCCGTGATGCTTTGCGCACCGCCACCATCAAGGGCATTTTGGTACCGGTGTTGTGTGGCGCTGCATTGCGCAACAAGGGCGTGCAACGCATGCTCGACGCCGTCATCTACTACTTGCCATCACCCCTCGACATCCCACCGATGAAGGGTACCGCCGTCGGCGCCGACCCTGATTCGCCGGACGTCGAATACATTACCCGTTTGCCAGACGACAAAGAGCCCTTCACTGCGCTTGTCTTCAAAATTCTGGCAGACCCCTTCGTGGGTAAGCTGGCATACTTCCGGGTCTACTCGGGTACGCTCGAAGCCGGTAACTACGTGTTGAACACAACCCGTAATAACCGCGAACGTGCTGGTCGATTGATTCAGATGCACGCTAATCACCGCGAAGACATCAAGGAAGTGTACGCAGGCGATATCGCTGCAGTGGTCGGTCCAAAACAAAGCTTCACCGGTGACACCATCTGTGATCCGGATCATCCGATTGTTTTGGAAACCATCCGCTTCCCCGAGCCGGTCATTCAGCTCGCCATCGAGCCCAAAACCAAAGCAGACCAGGACAAAATGGGTATTGCTTTGAGCAAGCTGGCCGAAGAAGATCCGACCTTCCGTGTCTTTACAGACCACGAAACCGGTCAGACCATCATCGCCGGCATGGGTGAGTTGCACTTGGAAGTCATTGTCGACCGCATGCGTCGCGAATATAAGGTAGAAGCGAACCAAGGCAAGCCACAGGTCGCCTATCGTGAGTCGATTACGCAAGAAGCCGACATTGACAGCAAGTTTGTTCGACAGTCGGGTGGTAAAGGTCAGTATGGTCACGTCAAGTTGACCCTGACGCCGCTCGAGCGTGGTGCTGGATTCGAATTCGTCAATGGTATCGTTGGTGGTACCGTGCCGCGCGAATACATCCCCGCTGTCGAAGCAGGCGTCAAAGAAGCCATGGCTGGTGGTGTGTTGGCCGGCTACCAGGTTGTCGACATGCGTGTCACCCTGTACGACGGTTCATACCACGATGTCGACTCGTCTGAAATGGCCTTCAAAATTGCTGCATCGATGGGTCTCAAAGACGGTGTGCGCAAGGCTGGTGGTCAGCTCCTCGAGCCGGTCATGAAGGTCGAAGTCGTGACCCCAGAAGACTTCTTGGGTACGGTCTTGGGTGACCTCAACAGTCGCCGTGGCCAAGTCGAAGGCATGGAAGCACGCGGTAATGCACAAGTCGTTCGCGCATTCGTGCCACTAGGCTCGATGTTCGGCTACACGACCGAGTTGCGTTCCTCGACCCAGGGTCGTGCAACCTCTTCGATGGAATTTGCGCACTATCAGCCGATTCCTGATCATTTGGCACAGGAAATCATCACGAAGCGGCGCGGATAAGTTTTCTCAGTTTGTAATACGTAACATTGTGGAGGCATGAGGGTCATGGCTAAACAGAAGTTTGAGCGTAACAAGCCACATATCAACGTCGGAACCATCGGTCACGTCGACCATGGCAAGACCACGTTGACGGCTGCCATCACCAAGGTGTTGGCATTGCGCGGTGCCGCAACGTACACGGCATACGACCAGATCGACAACGCTCCCGAGGAGCGTGCCCGCGGTATCACGATTGCCATTCGGCACGTCGAATACCAGACCGAAAGCCGTCACTACGCACACGTAGACTGCCCAGGTCACGCTGACTACATCAAGAACATGATCACCGGCGCAGCCCAAATGGACGGTGGT
>CAIPUQ010000208.1 GCA_903868295.1 uncultured Roseiflexaceae bacterium | reverse complement strand
GGTCCGTTTGCTTGCCCAACAACGTGCCACGCCGAGTGATGATGGTGCTTCCTGCCCGGTCAAATTCCAATTGGTATACAAGTTCATTAGCCCTGATGATCAGCAACAAGAACGGACGATTTGTCTCTACCCGACTACCGGGTCAGAAATCGGCCAGCAAGAATCAGGACAGACCCTCTATCGCGCACTGCCACTGTACCAGTGGTATAAGCTCGATATTGACTTGCGTGAGGACGAATACTTGAAGCTGGCGCGCTACATCCAAGTGTTGCGTATCGAGGCGGAGGGTCTGAACTACCTCGCCGAGATCACCGATTTGTCGCTTACGGGACGGCAATAATGCGACTCGTTTTGCGCACAGGGATTGATTTGCTCCATATAGACCGCTTTACAGCCGTGTACACACGCCACGGCTTGCGGTTTGTGCGGCGTATCTTTACCCAACGCGAGCAAGACGCTAGTGCAGATCGGATATCGGCGTACGCCAGCCGATGGGCTGCAAAAGAAGCCACCGCAAAAATGCTCGGCGTCGGCTTGCGTGGATTGGGGAGTGGTATGCACGCCGTTGGCTGGACGACGATCGAGGTCACCCACGATGAACTCCGCAAACCGCTGATTGTGCTCCACGGTGAAGCATTCGAGCGGGCACAGATGCTTGGTATCGACACCATCGATGTCAGCGTGAGTCACGATGCCGGGATCGTAGTGGTGTGCGTGGTCGGTGCTGGTCTGGTCAGCGATACGTCTGGAGCATAACGGTACGTGCGGGGAACGTCTGCAAAATGAGTGCCCATGTCTCGCTGAAGGCTTCCTCGTGCGGTATGTGTCCACATTTGGGGATGATGGCAATCGAACAATTCTGCATCTGGTCTACGAGTGCAAGTCCGTCTGTCGGCGAAAACACTGAGTCGTTTTCTCCCCAAATCAAATGCACCGGAACCGTGATGTGTCGATAATGCAATGGGACCGGCATGTCTCCGTCTTTGGGAGCACTCGCCTGGGTGATTTGTGCCACGAGGTGGCTCCGTACACGTAACGGAGCTACATAGGATGAAACACGTTCTGCCGTCAGCCAATCCTTGCGGACCGATACAGACGCGAGGCCGAGACGCATCAAGCGTGGTGCGGTCGACCAAAATGCCAGTGCATACCCCACCACAGGGATGGTGAGAATTTTTGAGATGGGAGGGCGTGTCAATGCATGCACTTCGGGGGCCAGTGCAACGATATCGATAATGCGCTCTGGTGCAAACACCGCCATCTGCAACGCAACTCGTCCACCGTACGAATGCCCGATGAGGCTAATACGATCGACTCCCATTGACTGCAACACATCGAGCATCATCCGAGCCTGAGACGCGGTGGTGTAGTGTGCGGGATTCAGCGAACGGGTCGACGCCCCCGCACCGACCATGTCGATGGCGATGACACGGAACCCTGCCCCTACCAGTGCTTGGTGTAGCCGCTGCCAACTGTCAAGCCAGCTACCGAACCCATGGATGAGCACAATAATCGGGCCGTTCCCACGTTCACGCACTGCAATTGCGACACCGTTCCACATGACGTGACGCATATCGTTGCTTAGAAGCGACGCGGGGTCGTGTGTTTCGCGGGACGAAATCAAAAGATACGGTGCAATAAGGAGCAGTACTGCGACTATGAATGCAATAATCATCGAACTCCCTCATGGTTGAATAGGATCATGGTACGACCGATGCGTGTGGTCGTGCACGCAAGCTCCCCGAGATTCCAATAGCGAGCACACTCCACAATGCAGCGACGATGAAGGTGACCGCGTACCCTGCGGTGTTTACCAGGATACCACCTGCAACGGGAATGACCGCACCGATCCCCAGCAGTGTGTTGGCGAGTCCCATGTAGAGTGGCCGTTGCTCGGGTGGAGATACTTCAAGCAAAAAGGTCATGCTGGCTATCCCGACACCGTCTGCTGATATACCGCCGATTAAGCTCGCAATGAGGAGCCAAGCTACCAGTATATATACACTAATTGGTGCTATCCACGGTGCTGCAAAGAGCATCAACGGTGGAAAAATAGCTAATGTACCGGTGAAGCGTAGTAACCACACCATCCCACGGCTGTCGCCGAGTCTCCCCCATACGAGGTTGGAAGAAGCCGCTGCTACTGCCGACACGGCAATCAACAATCCTGCAATGCTTTTGGCAAGGTGGAGCTGTTCGGTTACATAAATAATGGCAAATGGCTCAGCCAATCTACCGATGAGAAGACATAATCGCACGATGATGAACATGCGATATCGGGCATTGCCGCGCAAGATGGCAGGTGCTGCGCGCAACGCTGCACCAATCCCCTGCCGCGCTACCAGGAGTTGTGCGGCTGGCTCACGCACACGGGCAAAAAACAGCATGCCGGTGGCGTAGCAAACCAAACTCACCAGACTAATCAACGCAAAGTTGTGCGGAAACGCAAGCGGGCTTTCGTCACTCAACATCCATCGCACAAATGGCCCTGCCAGAGCAAATGCAAGAAGTCCACCGTAGAGTTGTCGGGTCCCAAAGAACCTCCCTCGTTGGGTCGGGGGGACGATTTTGGCCACTATATCTTGAAAACTCAGAGTGGTGACTCCACCACCGAAATTGAACAACGCGTAACACACCAAAATCGCAACGAGGGCATAACTCGGTGCAATCTCGGTCGCAAAGAAGCACGCGCATACAACCGCCAACTGGGCCACGATGCGGAGTGCGGCAAATGTGCGATATATCGGTAGCTTGTAGGGCAGTGATTGGACGTGTCCGCCCACTAATAACTGAGGCAGGAGATAACCGGTGCTCTGAATAACGGGAATGAGGCTCACGAGCGTCAGCGAACCACCGAGTTGACGCACCAGCAACGACAACACGAGCCCCGGATTGCTTATTGCTTCACCGAGCGTAAATACTGCTCCGTTGATAACTCCACGCAGGTAATTCGCCCGCATTTCTGCGGGCGTGAGGGTGCCGTGCTCGTTCAAGGGGTCGTTGCACCACGCATGAGGTGGACGATAGCCTGTGGCAGCCGCCCACTCACGATGGCACCGTCGCCGTCGTAGACTTCAGAGGTAATGACGCCGCGTTGACGCCATATCTGTAACAAATCGCCCCGCCGGTATGGGATATACGCGCGCAGTTCGACCATTTCTAGTTCGAGCATCGATTCGATACGTGCAGACAAGGCGTCGAGCCCCCACTGTTCTTGTGCAGAGACAGCGACGAAATCCGTTGGGAGGCCGAGTGCTTCGGCCATGTTTGCCACCGTCTGCTCGTCAACGCCAGCGAGTTTATCGATTTTGTTAAGGACGACGAGGGTAGGGGTATCGGCGCATTCGAGTTGTTTGAGCGTGTCGTTGACCGTTGCTGCTTGTTGTTCTGCATTGCCATGCGTAATGTCAAGTACATGCAAAATCAAATCAGCGTCTTTGATTTCTTCGAGGGTAGCGCGAAAGGAAACAACGAGTTCGGTCGGCAATTTTTGGATGAATCCCACAGTGTCGGTGAGTAGGTATTGAGTCCCATGAGGTGTAGTGACCTGCCGGGTGGTCGGATCCAACGTCGCAAAGAGGCGATCTTCGGCACGTACGGTTGCATGTGAGATGGCGTTGAGCAACGTTGATTTGCCGGCATTGGTGTATCCGACAATAGCAACCACTTGGACGCCTGTTTTGCGCCGGCGTTCCCGATATACTTCGCGTTGGGCATGGAGGTCGCGTGCCTGCGCTTCGAGTACCGTGATCCGTTTGTTGACCAAACGTCGGTCGACTTCGAGCTGCGTTTCGCCCGGACCCCGCAATCCAACCACACCGCCCGCAGAACCGCCACCGCCACCCGCTTGGCGCTCGAGATGCGACCATTGCCGACGCAACCGGGGGAGGAGGTATTTGTACTGTGCTAATTCAACTTGGATCGCACCCTCGCGTGTGCGCGCGTGGCGTGCAAAAATATCGAGAATAATCGTGGTGCGATCGAGCACGGGGGTGTCGAGTGTTTCTTCGAGGTTCCGTGTTTGCCCTGGAGTCAGCTCGTCATCAAAAATCACCAAATCATACCCGAGGGCTTCTTTGAGTGCTTTGATTTCTTCGACTTTGCCTGGTCCGATGAAGTACTGTGAAAAGGTATGCTTGAGTCGCTGGTGCATGGTACCCACGACATCGATATCAGCGGTATCCACCAGTAGCGCAAGTTCGGCCAACGAGTCGACTGCAGGCCATTGACTGCGCCCACCGGTCAACTCACTCCCTACCAAAAAGGCTTTGTCACGTGGTGGTTTGGTAGCGTGGAGTTTCGTGCCACGGGCTGTTTCGGATGTACCGTACAGCGCTTCCTTTGGGATTTCACTCAATGTTGGGATCCTCTACGCCACGGCGCTCCGCGACGATATACAATGGTCGGCGTTTGACTTCGTCGTAAATGCGACCGAGATATTCACCAATAACGCCGAGAAAAATCAGCTGAATGCCGCCCAAAAACAACACGCTGACCAGCGTCGATGCTTGGCCATAGAAGATGTCTGAGTTCAGCAATCGGAGGATGATTGCAAGCACCATCGCCACTGCGCTTACCCCTGCAATCGCAAAGCCCGTGTATGTGGCGAGTTGGAGCGGGAGATACGAAAAACTGGTGATTGCATCGAGTGCAAAGCGCAGCATTTTGCGGAGTGGGTACTTGGTAACACCCGCTGTCCGTGCATCACGGTTGTACTTGACACCGGTTTGTTTGAAACCGACCCACACCGACAACCCACGCATGAACCGATGGTGTTCACGCATTTTGGACATTGCCGCAACGACCCGTTTGTCCATCAAGCGAAAATCACCAGTGTCGAGTGGCAGGTTTATATTCGTGATGCGCCGGATTAGGCGATAAAACAGGCTTGCAGTCATGCGTTTGAAGGCAGTCTCACCTTCTCGTTGTGCACGGACACCATAAATCACCTGAAAGCCGTTTTGCCATTCTTTGTACATTTCAATGATGACTTCAGGTGGATCTTGGAGGTCCGAATCGATGACTGCGACTGCTTGCCCAGTGGCATGATCGGTGCCGGCAGTGATGGCGATTTGATGCCCGAAGTTGCGTGAGAAATGAATCACTTTCACGCGGGGATCTGCAGCATGGAGCCGGTCCATGATTGCACCAGAGGTATCGTGTGACCCGTCATTGACGAGGATCAGTTCAAACGGTACGTCAAGTTGTTCGAGTGCGGCAGTCGCACGTCGATAAAACTCGGGAAGCAATATTTCTTCATCATATACCGGTGCAACAACCGATACGACGGGCGGGGTGGGCACGCTGGTCATCAACGATCCTCCGTTCCAAACCGAATTTCCGTGACTCTGTGCAGATTGTAGCACAGCAGTTCACGGAGTTTTGAGCGCCGGTATGCCGTCAATGACGTAATAAATCAGAATGGTTTCGCCATTTTGGCGAAAGACCCGATCTTC
>CAIPUQ010000207.1 GCA_903868295.1 uncultured Roseiflexaceae bacterium | reverse complement strand
GTGCGACCTCGCCGTAGCCCCAGGTGTAGTTCCAGAAGGCTGCATTGGCCTGCATGAAGAATTCCCAGGTGATGGAGTGATCAATCGCAAAGAAGACCAAGATGAGCAACCCCACGGTGGCAAGCACCGCATAGGCCATGCCGGCGAAGTTACGTTTGAAGTCGTCTGCGCCTTTGACTTCGCCGTACAACGTCGCGCCCCAGTTGGGGTAGAGCAAGAAGTAGGCGATGACGGGGATCAACAGACCGATATCCTTGAGGCTGCCACCGAAGAGGACGTTGGTTGACAGGTCCTTCCCGAGTGCGACGGTCGCGTCGTAGACGTCGGGACCGGTACCATACAACGTTGCGCTGTTTGCGATGAAGCCCGCTTTGAATGCTTCGTGGTCACCCGAAAAGAGCAACACAATGACGCCGATGAGGCCAGCATTGCCGATCCAGAAGGCCCATTTTTGGACAGTTGCGTAGCGCTTCATGCCGGTGATGATGACAATCGTGACAAACAGCAGTGCGAGCATGGTTGCGATGAAATTGTAGGTTGGGTCGCCATTGAAGCGGAGCGCCAGATCACGCTCGCCGAGCAATGACAGCACCGGTACGATAATCATGCGGCGCAATGCGTCGCCGTAGAGTGGGGTCCACAACCAGAGGATGAACCACCAGCCGGTAACGGACAGCACGAATCCGACACCGCTGCCCAGGATGCGGCTCTGCCAGACATAATCACCGCCGGCGCGGGGCATGACGGCGATAAGGCCTGCATAGACGGCCACTTCGGCCATGATGAGTACCGCAAAGGTAATCAATGCGGTCACCATGCCACCGCTGAAGAAATACAATTGGCTGACTGATGTCATACCCAATGTCACCAAATTGATCGAAAAGAATGCATAAATGAATGCATCGAATACCGACCACGAACGGACCAGCCCGGTCGCTTTGCGCAGGAACAGTGCCGCGTCGCCGCTGTTGTTCGACGTACTATTGCTCATCGATTGCGTCTCCTTGTATGCGAATCAGACTATTCACTACCCCGATGTCAGGGTGTAGCTACGAATGTGGGTTTTGGTGCGGAACAAGCCGCCCTTGGGATTGGGATCGAGATCAACGAGTGCCCCCTGGAGTACGCCTTGCTCATACAGGCTGCCGGCGTTGATCGCCAGTGTACGGCCGATGCGTGCAGTTCCTTTGCCTTCGTGGATGTGCCCATGGAGGGAAAGGAGCGGCTGGAACTCTTCGATCATGCGTCGCACCGCAGTGCTCCCAGCGGGGACCATCGAGTGGCCGGCATTGACGACGTTGAGGTCGGCATCGAGCTCCGAAACCTCGTCGAGGTTCGATGCATGCGGTGGGCAGTGAAAGTTGAAAATGGCTTTTTCGGCGTCGAATCCAGCCGGTATCATGCCATGCAAATAGTCATACAGACGGTCTTCGGGGAGTTCACGATCGGTCTGCCACGGGGTGACATTAGCCCATCCCGACGAGACCAGACTGAACCCGTCACCGAGGTCGATACAACGACCCTCGGCCAGGGTGACTGCGTGTGATTGGGCGAGCATGTCGTCGATGTCGAAGGGGTCATCGTTGCCGGGCGACACAAAGCAGCGTACGCCCGTCCCTGTGAGTCGTTCTTCGGCCAATGCTAACCACCGTTCGAGGGAGAGATGCATCTGCCGATGAAATTCGCGGTCGACGAGCTGCGGGTCGTTGCGAAAATCTTCGAGCTGTTGTGTGCTGATACGAAAGGGGTAATACCCACGGCTGGCTACTTTGCGTTCCATGTCCAGTACCGCTGCTTCGTCGTCGAGGATGAACTCTTGTTGGAGCAACGTCGCATGGAACGACCCGTCAGTGCGCTGACTGATAGGTACGAGTGCCTTGCCGGTCATGTCGCCACCAAGTATCAACAGCGAGACATCGTAGAACTTGGCAGCGTTCAGAAATTTGCGCCAGCAAATATCGGAACCGTGTATGTCGGTCGCAAAAAAGAGACGCGTCACTGTGACTCCCGTATGAACATTTAATCTCTGCTTAACACAAACTATACCATATCTTTATCAAATACGTAAACGGTGTGGGCGAAAGGGTGATATGTGCGAACTGCAGTCGTATACTGAAGCGAGGAGGGAGATGCGATGACAACAATGCAGTACATGATAGATGGGGTGTATTGGCAGGAGGAACGGCCGCCCGAGACGCCGACGTTTTTGAGTAGCCGGCACGGTTATCTGGTAGCGAGCATCGGCGGTGATGTGGTGCCGTATGGTGCTGAGCACCTCGTCGGCAAAATGGGCGGCTTGTGGTTCCACCCCCTGCGCATTGGTGCGGGTTGGCATCTGTGCCTGAATGGGGAGCGTTGTGTGAGAGCCGTGCGCTGTACGGTACAGGCTGATTGCATTGAACGCGCCTATGATCTGCCCGGTCGGCAGGTTGTGGTAACCGAACGGATGGACAATGCATTAGCCGCGTTGTTGGTTGGTGTGTCGGTGACCAACACGACCGATAGACCGGTTGATGATCGGTGGGAGATCTGTATCGACGCGGCAATCGAAGGGTGCTGGTTCGGGGGCATGACTGCAGGGCAGACCGTCGCCATAGGGAACGACGAGCGCGTTTCGGGCGTCTGCGCCAGTGGCGGCGACATCCGTGCAGGGGCCGTCGTGGCAGCCATCGCAGAGACACAGTGGCTCTATGCAGATGGGGTGCTGCGTGGCCGCACCGAACAGCAGATGGGGGCGCAGACGACCACCGCGCTAAGTTGGGGCATCGCCGTCGACCATGAACAAGACCCGAATGCTGTGACGCAGCAGCTGCTCCGGCGCTTGCACGATGTGGCGACGGGTCGCGCCCCGCAGACCGCAGCGCTGCCCACACTGCTTTTGAGCACCGATGCTGACCTCGATGCATACTGGCGTGTCGCGTGTCACAATCTCGGTGCATTGCGGGCCGACTACCCGGGCATGCCCAGCTATGCACTCGCGGGGATCCCCGAGTACCCGCAGTTTTTTGGGTGCGACACGACCTATGCGATTCCGGGGTTATTGGCAGCAGGGTATGCGCAGGTGGCCCACAGTGCGCTCGATGGGTTGGCGGTGTATGCACAGGCAGCGTGTGGCCGGGTCCCACACGAAGTAACCACCAACGGCCGCGTCTATCACCCTGGCAACGCCCAAGAGACGCCGCAGTATGCGGTGGCGTGTTGGCAGTATGTCTGTTGGACCGGTGATATGGCTGCTGCACAGCGCTGGTATGCGATCTGTGCCGAGGGAATGGCGCATCTGAGCGGGGTGCTCGACGGGGTCCATTGGCCGTATGGGGACGGGATGGTCGAACGGCACGGGATGGGGCCGTTTAAGCTCGACAGCGTCTGTTACATCATCCAGGCGCTCGATGCCCTTGCGCCGTGGGCGACGTTGGTCGGACGCAGTGCAGATGCAACCCGCTGGGCCGTGGCACGCGAGCGCTTGGCGCAACGCTTCGACACTGCATGGTGGATGGAACAGGATGGGTTGTACGCAGATTCGCTCCAGCGCGACGATACGCCCCAACTGGACCATCACTGGACCGCTATTGTGCCGGTCCAGACGGGTGCTGCCCCACACGAGCGCCGACAACAGGTCTATGAGCGGGTCAAAGCGACGCTGACCAACGAATGGGGCTTGATGCATACTGCAGGGGTTGAAGCGTCGGTCTGGACATT
>CAIPUQ010000206.1 GCA_903868295.1 uncultured Roseiflexaceae bacterium | reverse complement strand
GCTGTCTATCAACACCGCCATCCGGGTAGGTCGATTCGTCGCCGCAAACGCACGCAATTCGAGTGCCATCGAGCGTTCTTCGACATCGACGAGTGCGCCGACGACGAGTGGCCCAATCAACGGTACCAATGCACGGATACGACTCGGCAGCGACGCAATGACCAACCCACGTGATTGTTGCGCCTCGAGGATGGCATCAGCCCGGAGCTTCATATCGGGGATGATTTGCAGTGCCATGAGCAAAATGAACTCGATGCTCCGTGGCAGACCGCGTTCGGCAAGAGCGTGCATGAGTTGCGCTGTTGGGGTCGTTTGAATTACCGTAAAGAGCGCCGCAACCAATGTGCAGTAGCGCAAAATGTAGATCCACGCACCCGCTATGGCATCCAAACTCAATACAAACCCGCCCACATCAATGGGCGACGTACGCACGTCCGGTACCAGCACTCCACGGATGAGCAGGAGCGAAATGGTAATCGGCACGAAAAACAGGGGATAGACACGTGCTATCTCGCCGCGTCGATGCGACGCTGCAGTTGTCAGCAACGCAGCACCACAGATGGCAATGCTCAACCAGACCGATGGGCTGAGATATGCAGCGACAATCAGGACCAATGCGAGGCTCAGTTTGGTCAACGGATGAAGGAGGTCGTACCGACTGGGCATGCATACCTTCTTTTGCAAAAAACACGACGCCCACAGGGTATTCCCCGTGGGCGCCTGTGAGACGAACTACTGCTCGAATCGGTCGCGCACACGCAACGGCAATAGGTTGATTATCGCCCATACCATCATGAATGAGGCGAGTTTGTCGAACGGATCAGAGATGATACCTTGGCCCAACGTCGACACCAGCACGGACTGTCCTGCTGCCAAGAACCCGGCAACCAAGACGTCTGTCCCCGCGCCAGTCAACCCACCCGATGTGTATGCCGAAATGGGTGCAGACACTGCAGCTGCCACGATACCGGTGAAAATCCCTGCGAGGCCGATGTATCCGCCGTTTTTGATCAGCAAATACCCCAACACGCCCCCCACAATGGTGACTGCAGCAAACAAAATTTGGTTGCTGGCAAACAGTGAACCGATGCTAATGGGTGCGCCGTTCTTGTCTGCGATGGACCAAATATCCCCAGTAAACGAATACAGCGTCAGCACAAACACCGAGACGGCGACAAAAAACACCGCTCCCACAATCGCACCAATCCATGACGGTGAACTGCTGGTGAACAAGCCGCGGCGACCAAAGACACCGGCCATCAGGCCGATAATACCGGCGACAATCGCATACGGGAGTGCGCCTGGGTTGAGCGTCAACGCCCAAATCACTGTGCCCAAAATCCCTGTCACAAAACCGGCGACGGGGCCTAAAAGTGCCCCTACCAACACGGTCCCGATCGAATCGAGGTAGATCGGCAACTTGAGGATGGTCACCAGCTGACCGACTGCGATGTTGATGCCGATGGCCAATGCCATCAACACGATGTTCACCGGATTGGCAAACGTTTTCTGGATCTGGTTCATGCAACTCCTCTTCCAACACTACTCAGTGCGCCGTGCGCCATCCAGCCATGATGTACGCAACTGCGCAAACGTACCTTCTATAATGCTCTGCCGCACATCACGCATTAGGTGCAGCAAGAAAGCAACATTGTGGAGACTCACCAGCCGTATCCCGAGCAACTCTTTGGCACGGAACAAATGGTGAATATAGGCTCGGCTATATGTCTGACAGACCGTGCAGGTACACCAGCGATCCAATGGTTCGTCACTGTCACGGCAGCTCGCGTTGCTGACATTGAGGCGAAAGTTTTTGGTTGCATCACGCACTAGCGCAGCCCCATGCCGCCCCAATCGAGTCGGACTGACACAATCGAACATGTCAATCCCACGTGCGACACCCTCGAACAAATCATCCACGTCGCCGATGCCCAATAAATGCCGCGGCTTGTTGTCTGGCATATGCGGGACCGTCATGTCGACCACGTCGTAGATCTGCGATTTGTTTGCACCGAGCGAGCCACCAATGCACAACCCATCGAAATCCATCCCACCGATATGCTCGGCACTTGCTTTGCGCAAATCCGGGAACACCCCGCCATGCACAATGCCAAACAGCGACTGATCACGATTGGGCATCGGGATGTCGTGCATGCCTGCCAGTGTCTCTTGATGGTAGGTCAAACAGCGTTCTTCCCAACGATGGGTGCGCGTGAGTGACTGACGCGTGTAGTCATACCCTGCCCGGAACGGCGGGAGCTCGTCAAAGCAGAGGATGATATCTGCACCGATACCCTTTTGGATTTCGATGCTCCGCTCAGGGGTGAATACATGCTTTGATCCATCAATGGTTGATTTGAAGATAACCGCATCATCCGTCACCTTGACCATCCCGGGTTTGGGTGTGTACGCTCCGCGACCTTTGACTTCGTCTGCAATGCCGCCGTACTTGAGGCTGAATACTTGGAAGCCGCCGCTGTCCGTCAAAATTGGTCCATGCCATTGCATAAACTGATGGAGGCCGCCATGACGGGCAATCAACTCATGGCCAGGTTGCAGGTAGAGATGGTACGTATTGCCCAAGATTATATGTGCACCGTGTGCCTTGACTTCTTCGGGGGTCAACGCCTTGACCGTACCCTTCGTGCCAACAGGCATAAAGACGGGGGTTTCGATGGGGCCGTGGGCTGTTTCGATTACACCGGCGCGCGCGCGCGAAGCGGCATCACGGGCGTGAATGGTAAAATTGAGCGGCATGTGGCCTCCGTGTGATTGCGTTATTATCGCCAAATCAGAGATTTTGTCAAATGTACACGAACCCCCAATGGATTCCCCTGCTGTCATATTGACAGCCAAGGCGCTATAATGCAAACACTGTCCACAGGACACCGTCTGAGGAGCTTCGAATGAGCCACATCGATCATCGCACCCATGCCGAACGCCAAATAGATGCTATCAAGTGCGCTGTGCTGACCATTAGCGACACGCGCACGATTGCTGATGATCGCGGTGGTCAATCTGCCGTCCAGGCGCTTCAAGACGCAGGACACCAGGTCCACGGCTACACCATTGTCCGCGACGAACCGACCGATGTCATTGCCACCATAGAAGGCTGGATCCTCGCAGATGTGCGTGTCATTATTACCACTGGTGGCACGGGTATTTCGCGGCGCGACACCACCATCGACGCCATCGAACCACAGTTGACACGCATATTACCGGGCTTCGGCGAAATTTTCCGCATGCTTTCGTATGAGCAAGTCGGTGCCGCGGCAATGTTGTCTCGCGCGATTGCCGGAACCTGGGGGACAACACTGGTGTTCTGCTTGCCGGGCTCGCCCAATGCCGTCGATTTGGCGCTGACCAAGCTCATTGTGCCCGAGCTTCGTCATCTGGTGTGGGAGACCCTGCGGCACGGTTCTGCCCCACAGAAAGGCTAATCTATGCGCTCGCTCGCTCTTGCCATGGTGCGCTTCTACCAAAAAAACATCTCCCCCCTCAAACCACCAAGCTGCATATACAGCCCTACCTGCTCCGAATACACTTACCAAGCAATTGCAACATATGGTGTCGTCCGTGGTATTGCAATGGGTACCGAACGACTGTTGCGCTGTCATCCGTTTTCGCATGGTGGTGCTGACCCTCTCCCCTAACCGCTGACTCATCCAATCGGTGGTATACTTGAGTTATTCAATGATTTGTATTGTTGAATGATTTATTTCGCACACATTGTGCCAAAACGCTCGTGGATGGTGTGGCCGATACGGTACATAGGTGTACTGTCCACCACCCTCACATACGTGCTCGCGCCTGTGGTTTTTTCTGCCGTAGACTGTTGCACACATTTGTGTCGCCCATGCAGACTACGCCCCCGGGAACGCGCTTGTCCGTCTACATCCAGTTCTTTTTGGGCGTCTGTGTGCTCTACTGAGGAGCTCACACCACCATGGCAGAGCAATTACGCCGTGACGTCGCGGTCTTTATCGACTTCGAAAACATCTACGTCTCTGTCCGCGACAAACTCGACGCAAACCCAAATTTCGAAATCATCATGGACCACTGCAACGAGCTGGGTCGCGTTATTTTGTCGCGCGCCTACGCCGATTGGTACCGGTATCCGCGCATCACTTCGGCCCTCTATGCCAACAACATCGAACCCATGTATGTACCGACCTACTACTATGACAAGGGTGCAGGTCGTACCGGCGGTCCCATCAAAAACTCGGTCGATATGAACCTCTGTATCGACGCCATGCGTACCCTGTTCACGATGCCCGGGCTGTCGACTTTTGTGCTCATCACGGGCGATCGCGATTTCATCCCGCTCGTCAACAGCATTCGTCAGCAGGGCAAAGATGTCATCATCATCGGTGTTGGCGGCGCTGCGTCGTCGCATCTGGCACAGAGTGCAGATGAGTTCATCTTCTACGAACAGCTCGTCGGCAAAGCCGAAGCCACCGCTCCCAAAGTCGACATCCGTCGACCCCTCGACTCCGATGATTTTGAACGACCTGCACTCGAACGCGAGCGCATCAGTGTGGCCCGTACCAAGCCCGAACGCAAAGAATCAAGCGCATTGAGCGAAGACGAGGCCTTTGAATTGCTCATCAAAGTCGTCCTCGAGGCCCGTTCTCGCCGGATGGTCACCGGTATCGGCTCGCTCAAAACGCTCATGCGTGAGCTTTCGAACGGGAAGTTCCGCGAGTCCGTCATCCGAGACGGCAACGGTCGTGCCATCGACAAATTCAAAGACTTCATCACCGAGGCTGCCCGTCGCGGCAAAATCATCATTTCGACCGAAGGTGTCGTCAACGAAGTCTTTTTGCCCGGCGAAGACCCCAAAGCACTGTCGCAGTTCGCGAATGGCGACACGAGCACCGACCGCCGCGACGACGACACGAGCTCTGCTCCAGCTCTCGCTCCCGAACGGATTAGTGCTACCCCTAGTCAAGCGCCGAGCACGGGCGACAAGTCACGCCGCCGCCGCCGCCGTGGCGATCGCACACCAGATCGCGTATCTGTATCCAAGGGTGATGTCGGCACCAAAGCAGAGTCGACTCCCGTCGATGCCGAATTGTCGATTCCGACGTCGCAACCCGTCGCTCCGATGCGTGCCGAATCAACGTCGACGCGTGACGCAGCAGACGACGATAGCGGCGAATCAACGCTGATTGCGACCCCATTCAGCGAAGAAGAACGACGCAGTGTGCGCGACATCGTCGCTGCGAGTGAGCGCCCCATGTCGTTCCAACAAATCTACGACACCCTGCGTGGTTCACGCAACCGTGGCGGCGACGGCACCATCCCGCGCACCAACGAAGATCTGCGATCGCTCGTTAAGCTCTCCATCAATGCGGGTGAATTGCAACGCATCGGTCGTGGCAACCGCGTCAGTTATCGCATTGCGGGCCTGGCCAGCAGCACACCGCAGACCGGAGAAGATCAGGCCCCAGTGGTCGTGACCGATAACTCCGCGGCACGCACCGCTGCCGTTCCGCAGATGATTCCGACGCCACAGGAACAAGGCGACGACGAACTCGCTCTGCCAACTGCCACTCCTACCCAAAATGGCCGTCGGCGTGGCAAGCCGGTCGCACCTGCGACGGCACCGGTGGAGCTTGCTCCACCCGTCGAACAGAAGCGCCGTGGGCCGAAACCCAAATCCGCACCCATTGCCGCACAACCGACCGGCACTGCAGCACCTACCGCGCCCGCACGGCCTGCTGCCCTCAAGACGGCCAACGACGGCAAAAAGCACAGTGACACCAGTCCACCAAGCAACACCAAAAAACCGAACGGTCGGAGCGCCCCGCGCCCTGCACCAACCACCCCGGTGACGCCGCCTGCAGTCGCTCCGAGCCCGACCCAAGCAGCCAAGCCGCGCCGTCGTAAGCAGACTCCGGAGGCATAACATGCGCGTCAAAATCTGTGGCATCACCTCACCCGAGCATCTCTTGGTCAGTGCAGCTGCTGGAGCAGATTACATTGGTTTGGTGTGTGCGCCGAGCCGGCGCCAGGTGACCTCCACTCAGGCCCAACGGTTGGTCGCAACCCTCCGCGACGCCGGATATCTGACGCCCATCGTTGGTCTGTTTGTGAATGAGTCGCCGGATATTGTGGCGCAGACCGTTAGAGATGTCGGGATCGACATTATTCAACTCCATGGGACCGAACCGTTCGAACAGCTCGATGCCCTGCCCGTTATGCCCGTCTGGCGTGCAGTACGCCTCCAGGGTGCGCCCGCCGAGGAGCCGTGGTTGGCACGGTCGCTCCCACATGTGACGTTGTTGGTCGATGCGTTCGTCGCAGATGCCTATGGCGGCACGGGGGTGCGCGCCGATTGGGAGGCAGCCGCACACTTGGCAGCCCAGCGAGACATCGTCCTCGCTGGCGGGTTACACCCTGCCAATGTGCGCGAGGCCATCCGTACGGTCAAGCCATGGTGCGTCGATGTCAGTAGCGGCGTCGAACGGGCGGGCTACAAAGACAACGGCCTTATTGCTGCCTTCATTGATATTGCCAAGCAGGAGCGGTAGCCCATGATCCGCAGATGGTGGAGCTGGTTCGGTGCGTTGATGACCGCACTCTTGACAATACGGTACCTGCTGTCACGCGTGCGTCCGGTTGTGCTCAACCCGACTGAGCATCACACCGACGAACTCAACGGTGCACTCACCACACTCGGCATCCGGCGCATTGTGGTCAGCGATTTGCACCTCGGCGCCGGTGATCGCCTCGATGACTTCAATGCAGATCGCGAGTTTGCCGATTTTGTTACCACCTTTGTCATCGGCGAACCAACCGAGTTGATATTGGCCGGCGATACCTTCGAGTTCCTGCAGGTTACGTTGCCCGATGTGCCGGATTTCGAATGGACCCCACGCGCCGCCGAACGGCGTTTGGCGGCCATCCTCGATGCCCATCCCATTGTCCTCGACGCCCTCGTCCAGTTCATCCGCCATGACGGCATGTACCTGACGTTCCTGGTGGGTAACCATGATTTCGAAATTCATTATCGGAGTGCAAAACGGGCGCTTGCGAGCCGCATGGGTGTGCTCGTCGAAGACCCACGGTTGCGGTTCGGGATTCGCTACATCGGTGAAGGCATATTCATCGAACACGGCAATCAGTTCGAGCAGTGGAACAGCTTCGTGCGCTTTGACGGGATAAGCCAACCGTTCGAACTCGTGCGTGGCACCCTCGCCGTCAAAAACGTCATCAACCCGCTCGAGCGTGCGCCGTTGCCCATTGCGCCGTATATCGACAACGTCAAACCCAGTTCGGCATTTCTCTGGCATCTGTTGGGGTTGGCACGACTGCGTGATATGCAGGTGGTGCGATTTGTGCTCCGGGGTGTGATTTTGACCGTACGGAGCATGCTGGTTCCCCTTGCCTACCGCAAAAGCGAGTCCATGGCGGATTCGGTAACTCCGGTTCGGCACCTGCAAAATCAACGGCGTCTCAAACGGGCCCTCGACACCACCCGCCGCGTCGTCGAACGCCGTTCGGACCGCCCGCAGTCGTCGGTACCGCCCTACCTCGTCAACCACATCGAACGTGAGTCGCGCCGCCAGCTCCACCGCGAAATGCGCGAATTCAACGTGTCGGTGCTGCGTGAGGTAGTCCACATCGCACATCAACCACGCCATGCGTCGACACGCTTGTTCATTTGTGGTCACACGCACATGGCGCAACACGTCCCATTCAATGAACGTCAGACCTACGTCAATGTCGGGACCTGGACCGATGTCGTCATCGACATCACCACCGGCAAACGACAGTTGCAGCGGTGTCCGTTCCTCCTCATCAGGGTCGATGGCGCAGGCGATGTCGCACACGAATTTTTGGTGTGGCGTGGCCGTGACAGCGCCCCGACACCGTGGGCCCCCGAAGGAATGGGTCGGTCGCGCATGTTGCGCACCTCGCACTCCCCTGCACGTTTTGGGTCAGAAGCGGTTACAATACCCACATGGAAAAAAGAAGGAGAGCAACAATGAAGACCTTTCGATGGTTCGTCATAGTACTCGTTGCTATCGTTGGCTTTGTCGTTTATCGCGCGCTGCGCCAGGAGAACACCGTGACAGCACCACAATCCGGTTCCAAACGTTCTATCAGCCCCGATTTGTTGGCTATTTTGGCAGACCCGGGCGACAAAGGCCCCATCGAACTCATCAGCGATGCAGACGGCAAAGAATGGCTCGTCAACCGTCGCAACGGGTTTCGGTACCCCGTCGAAGATGGCATCCCTATCATGCTCCTCGAAGAGGGCGAAAAGCACCGCGACCCATCCATCATCACCGGCTAGTACCCGACGGTACTGGAAAAGCGCCCCGCTGCACACCGTGCAGCGGGGCGTTGTGGCCTATAGATGCGGTGCCGGTGACGTCTGTGGTGACCTTTGCAGTGTGGACGGCATGCGTACGCACCAGCAAAACCGCCCCCGTGTTCGTCGAACCTACCTACCAACCAGTACACGCCACGGGCGCGCAATGGTCAGCGCTTGGGCGTCAGTGAAGATCTGCTCAACGCAAAGAGTCCGAGCAAGCTGACGCCGACCGCTACCGCGTTGACCAGACTAATACCGCCCACCGAATACAAATACACGCTACCAAATGATGAGAAGATGCGCCCCGTACCGACTGCTACCGACATCAAGGCCATCACCGTCGCCCGTGCATGTGGGACTGCTTCGGATATCAAGGGGAAGCTGGCCACGATTGCGTATTCAAACAACACATAGAAGCAGAAAAACACTGCCGATACAGCCCACCACTGTGTGCCGACGACACTCATCAACAACAGACTCGCCGCTGTGGCGATAAAGCCATAGATGACCGAACGACGTTTCCCCACACGGTCGGCAAATGCCACAACCGATGTAGAACCGACGAGTTCGGCGATGCCAATAATCACAAACAACGCGCCAATGGTCGCTTCGTCTGCCCCCAACCCGTTTTTGAGCCAGAGACCCTGCGACACAAAGAACAGGTCATTGCCACCAAATGTCAAAAATGCAAAGCCCAATATCAACCAAATCGCGGGTTGGCGGAGCAATACCGTTGTGCTGATCGGTGCCGCTTGGTGTTCGCTACGATGTTCGGGGATCCGCAACAGCAATAGTGCATTGACTGCCCCGATGGCAGCCAACACCCCATAGGCGATCCGGAGGCTATCGACTTGATTGATGAGGTACATCAATGGCGCGACACCAATGATAGCGGCAACGGCCCACGACATCTCGAAGATGCCGAGCACTCTTCCGCGCTGCTCGTAGGGCGAGCGGGCACTCAAGTAGCTCTGCCCAGAAGGCAAATACATGGCCGTTCCCAAACCAATCAAGATGTATCCCAATTGAAACATCCAGAATGCGAGGGCCACGCTACACAGTACCGCACCAACGATGAACAACCCGAGTCCACCAATCATGACGCGTCGTTCCCCATACCGATCAGCCAATCGTCCCCCGAGTGGCGACACAAATGCAGCCGCAGTTTGTAATGCAATCAGGCTCGCTGCGTCGAGGTCGCTGACCGCAAAATGAGTCGTAACAAAAGGCAATAAAGGGTATACGATGCGGAACGCAGTCGTTGATGCGAGTCGTCCTGTTGTCACCAACAATAAATCACGGGTTGTCAATCCCGATGGCTCAGTCGTCATAGGTACCGTCATGCAAAGCCTCATCAGCGTATATGTGTGTAGAACGGACGAAAGGGTTCCGTTCCTGCGATGGTCTGTAGTATAGTATAGCAGTGTGTTTTCTCTTGTGTCGGACCAATAATCAATGAATCAAATCTACTATCTCCCGCTGGTGCTCATTGCAATCTGGTTTGCGTGGAAGGTTGTGACCGGCACCCTCCGCCTCGTGCTTATCCTCGTAGTCGGTATTACCATCTTTCTCGTCCTACGCGATAGTGTGGCAATGTACTATCTGCAGTTGTTCTCATGAGCGACCAGCATGCAATTCGTCACATAACCGCAACGCGGTACGTCATGCCACTGCGTGAAGGCGGGTCGCTGCCGGGTTTGGTCGAGGCCGATGATGACGGCCTGTATGTCGTCAAGTTCCGCGGTGCGGGGCAGGGGAGCGGTGCGCTTGTTGCCGAGCTCGTCGTTGGAGAGCTCGCCCGGGCCATTGGCTTACCGGTGCCCGAGTTGGTCTTTATCGACATAGATCCGGTGTTAGGTCGATCCGAGCCTGACGGCGAAGTGCAGGCACTTATTCAGGCGAGTGCAGGATTGAACCTGGCGTGTGATTTTTTGCCGGGGGCGTTGCCGTTTGACGGTGCCATGGCGGCTCAGGTCGATCCCACGTTGGCCTCTGCGATTGTCTGGTTTGACGCGTACGTCACCAATATCGATCGGACGGCACGCAACACGAATATGCTCTGGTGGCATCGTTCACTACAGGTGATCGATCACGGCGCAGCGTTGTATGTCATGCACGCATGGGAAGGGTACGAAGCACGCATTGCAAGTCCATTTGCAGCAATCCGTGACCACGTGTTGTTGGCACGAGCGACTGGCATAACGGCTGCAGATGCCGCGTACGGTTCGTTGATTACCCCAGCATTAGTTGAACACGTGACTGGCTTGGTACCTGTATCATGGTGGCCGTTGGGTCAACGGTGGCAGCACCCCGAGCAGGTCCGCGATGCAATGCGACACTACCTCATTGAGCGGATAACCGGTCCACGCGCGTTTGTCGCCGAAGGAGAGCGTGCGCATGCTGCACTCCTATGATTACGCCGTAATTCGGGTGACCCCCCAGCTCGAACGCGGCGAATGTATCAACGCCGGGGTGGTCCTCTATTGTCGGACCATGCGCTACCTCGTAGCCCACACATCCCTCGATGAACAACGACTGAGCGTACTGGATCCAGCGGCTGATGTGGCCACTATTCGCACCCAATTGGCGTTGTTTGCTGCCATTGCGGCAGGGGGGGCTGATTCAGGTCCCATTGGTCTTTTGCCCCATGCCGAGCGCTTCCATTGGTTGGTTGCGCCACGCAGTACTATCTTGGCCGCCGGCCCGGTCCATTGTGGCCTGTGTGCAGATCCATCCGCACAGGCGTTGCAACTGTACCGGCGATTAGTCATCTAAAAATCCCCCCGTTGCCGCGCAACGGGGGGATTATCTCGGTCGTTTAGGGCGTTCGAACAAGCAACGTAATGGCTGTACCGTCGGCAACCAACGTCCCCATCGCAGGTTCGGTGCTGACGACCACTCCGGGATCAATGGTGTCGCAAATCGTACCCAGAATATCACACCCTTGGTAGATACTCGTGCCTAGGGTCAACTGTGACCCGCGGATGATTGCTTGTGCATCTGCTTCTGTCGTGCCGGTCACATCGGGGACACGGCGTTTGTTGCCGATGCTCACATAGAGACGCACCGTATCACCTGCTTGGATGGGGGCACCAGCCACCGGATCGGTGCGGATAATCGCATCCGCCGGTACGGTCACGTTGCTCTCTTCAATCAGAATCGTGCGCAAACCGAGGAGTTCGATCTGCTGGCGCACCGCCACCGCAGGCTTGCCGGCCACATCAGCGGGCACCGATGGCGCAGATCGGCCCAAACTCAGTACATAAAAGATGGTTTTGTCAGTCGGTATCGGGCTGTTTGCTGGCGGACGCTGGCTCATCACCATGCCTGCCGGGATATCATTTGAGTAGGCTGCTGGATCGGCTTTCAGTGTCAATCCCATCGTACGAGCGGCATCAACGACCGCTGCTTCGTCATAATTCAGAAAATCAGGAACGGTCGTCAAAGAACCGGTCGGAATCGCAGCACGCATGGTCAGCGCACTGTCGCTGGCGTCATTGGTCGCCGGTGCACCCATCAATCCCTTCAGTGGACCCATGAGCAGCAAATACACCAACGCCACTGCCAATGTCAGCAACATCAGCAAAATGATGAAGCCACCGAATTCGCGCCCGTTGCGCGTAGGCATGGGCGAGGTAATCGTCGACCGTTTGGGTGGCAAATTGCGCATGTTCGTGTTGAGCGGTCCGGTCTGTGGGGGTTGGCGCAGATTGCCGGTGCGTACCCCTTGTGGTGCAGTAATGCGCACCTCGGATTCTTCTTGGGTACGCAGCAGACTGGCGAATTCGCGTGCCGACGCAGGCCTGTCGTTCGGATTTTTGGCGAGCGCGCGCAGAATAAGCTGTTCGAGTGCCGGCGACACATTTGGGTTGTGGCGCCGAATCGGGGGTGGTTTGGAACTTACATGTTGGAGTGCAACTGCTACCGCACTGTCCCCCGTAAACGGCAATTGCCCGGTCAGTGCTTCGTAGAGGGTCACGGCGAGTGCATAAATATCGGATTGTGCCGTCGCTGGTTGGCCTTTTGCCTGTTCGGGAGAAATATAGTCGGCAGTACCAAATGTCACACCAGTCTCGGTTTGGGCGGTCGACAACCCGCTTTTGGCGATACCGAAATCAGTGATTTTGGCGGTGCCGTCGTG
>CAIPUQ010000205.1 GCA_903868295.1 uncultured Roseiflexaceae bacterium | reverse complement strand
GTGGCAGATGATGCTCGACGCGAATCTGACCGGCGCGTTCCACCTCATGACTGCCTGTGCGCCATTGGTGCGCACTGCCAAAGGAGTTGTCGTCGCCATCGGGTCGACGTCGGTGCCGCGACCGAGCGCACTCGGTGGTGCCGCGTATAACGCAGCCAAGAGCGGGTTGTCGGCTTTTGTGCGGACTATGGCCCAAGAAGAAGCAGCCCACGGCGTTCGCATGACCATGCTCCAACCGGGGGAAGTCGACACTCCGCTGATAGACAAGCGCCCCGCCCCGGTCAGCGCCGAACGCCGCGCCGCCATGCTCCAGGCCGATGATGTGGCCATGACCATCCAGTTCATTGCCAGCCTGCCCGCCCGCGCGCACATCCCCGAGATGATTCTCACGCCGAGTGCAAATCCGTTTGTCTAATTGTCGACAGTGGGAACGGTCACGCAGAGAGACAGCCAAGCCACGCAGAAAAGCCGAGAAGGAAGAATGAACCTGCTCTCTCGACCTCTGCGTGCAGTATCTCGGGTTGGTTCGAATTTTGTCACCAAAAAAGTGCGGCAGGGAGGATTTTTCATCCATCCCACCGCACAAAAATATGTTTCTGAAAACTGAAAACTGAAAACTGAAAACTGATCTCTATCTACCGTCGCGCTACTGCAACATCCCGTTCTTTGGGCAAATCAAACCAGGCGTTGTTGCAGACAGCCATCGCCTCGTCGTCCAACACCAAATCGAGGTTGCCGAGCGACTCGGCCAACTGCTCGGGGCGACTCGCACCAATAATCGGCGCAGTAATGCCTGATTGGGCACGCACCCAGGCGAGGGCCGCATGGGTCAACGAGATCCCGCGGCCATTGAAGTACTGCTGCAACTCGGCGACGGTGTTGTGGACTTCGTCGTTCCAGTAGCGTTTGCGATAGAGCTCACCAGCGCCGGTCAAATTGAAGCGCGTGCCTGGTTCGACCGTGCGTTGTGCACTATAGCGACCAGTCAACATGCCACCGGCGAGGGGATTGTAGGGGATGACACCCAGGCCGTAGGTTTTGGCGACCGGCAAAATTTCGTCTTCGATCATGCGAAACAGCATGTTGTAGCGCGGTTGGAGCGAGATGAAGCTACTCAGATGACGGACATCGCTGGTCCAGAGGGCCTGCATGATCTGCATGGCTGTGAAGTTCGAGCAACCGATGTAACGCACTTTGCCGGCTCGTACCAAATCAGTCAGCGCCTCGAGCGTTTCGGCAATCGGCGTCTCGGGGTCGGGTGCATGCACCTGATAGAGATCAATATAATCGACCCCGAGGCGCACGAGGCTTGCATCACAAGCTGCCATGATGTGCTTGCGCGACAGACCTTCGTTGTTTGCCCCAGGCGCCATTGCACCGCGGCATTTGGTTGCGAGCACCAGGTCGTGCCGGTTGTTGCGGGCCTTCAGCCATGTACCGATGAATTCTTCGGTGCGGCCAGCGCTGCGGTAATCACCACCTAGTGGGTAGACATCCGCAGTGTCGATAAACGTGATGCCATGGGCGACTGCGGTATCGAGAATGGCGTGCGACGTTGCTTCGTCGGCTTGGTTGCCGAAGGTCATGGTGCCGAGACACAGTTCGCTGACATGCAATCCCGAACGGCCGAGACGTGTGGTGCGCATAATTGTCCTTTGGGTGTGGTGCGGTTGACACGAGTATACGCCAATTGGCCGCTGAGCAACAAAAAACGAGTGGAGGCGCACCCTGGCCTCCACCCGTTACATGAAAATATGGTTTAGTAGCGGTTGTCGTCGCGTGGCCCACGTCGTGGGGCACCGGCACCGGCACCGAATCCGGGCTTTTCGTCCGATTCGTTGACGCGCAACTGACGACCGGCAACTTCGAGGCCATTGGTGGCCGAAATTACATCTTCGACATTGTCGACTTCCATCTCGACGAAGCCAAACCCACGTGAACGCTGAGTATCACGGTCGATGACGACGCGGGCACTGACAACTTCACCGTGATCGGCGAATGTGTTGCCCAAATCTTCACTCGTCATACGCCATGGCAAATTACCAACAAAAAGCTTGACACGCATTACAATCCACTCCCTCTGCCCACCAAATTGGACATCGCGAAATCGTATAGATTCCGCCTAAACCGTACCTAGTTGCCAATCCGAGGTCGCGCCCCACTGCCTGATCGGTCTGCGTATCAACCTTACACTCACATCCTGCCGGGTGCTACCGTGAACGGAAGGCGGAAGGTGGGACTTCGAAGATGCGTTCGATGTCGATACGTCTATTGACAGAGTGATTATATCATGCTTTTGTGAGACGTTGATGATGAAATACATCAAACCAACGCGTTTTTCGCGCTTTTCTTTAGATATTGTAATTGTTGTGTGGGTAACCGACTGCTTGGTGCGCTTCCCGCTAACAGGAAGCGCACGCTTTTGGCCGATTATGCCCCCAAACGCATCAACAACGCTGCCATGTGGCGCATTCCATTGCGAAAATCATTGATGCGGATGTTTTCGTTTGGCGCATGGATGCGAGATCCCGAATACCCGACTCCCAACGTGACTATCGGCACGCCAATATCGTGCGAAAACAGATAATTCGGTCCTGATCCGCCCGACATTGGCCAAATCAACGGTTCGCGACCATAGACATCCTTTGCCGAGTCAACCAGCGATTGCACCAAGGGATGATCTGGTGCGGTGCGGGCCGGTCGACCTGCCCCGACAACCGTGATATGGATGTCGGAGAAGCCATGTGCGTCGAAATGCGCGCGCAGCTGTTTGACCACGTCCTCGGGTTTTTGGTCTGGCACGAGGCGGAAATCGACTTTGGCGCTGGCACGAGCCGGCAAAACGGTCTTCTGGCCAGCACCCTGATACCCGGTCGTGATGCCACAGATGGTGCACGTCGGCTCGAAAATCTCGCGTCGGCGTAGTTCGACCCCAGATGCGTTTTTCAAAAACATCGTGTTGCCGAACAGCTCTTGCATTTCTTCATCGCTGTCGGGCAATGCCGCCAACAACTCCATGTCGCGCGCTGTTGGAGCAATCACTGATTCGTAGAAGTTCGGTAACTGGATGCGTTCGTCTTGGTCCTTAAGGGAATTGAGCGCCCACACCAAACGCCAAGCGGCATTGGGCAAAATCGAACCTGCGATGCCCGAGTGCGTGTCGATTTTGGCCGTCTCGACCGAGAGTTCGAGGTAGCAGATGCCCCGCAGGCCCAGATAGCTGATGGGCACGCCGTCGGCATTGTGCGTGCCGAACTCCCAGACGCAGGCGTCTGCCTTGAGGCGGTCGACATTGGCGTGGATGAACGGGGCGAGATTGGGTGATGCAATTTCTTCTTCGCCCTCGATGAGGAACTTGATGCCCACGGGTATTTCGCCCAGTACATGTTTGACCGCTGCGATTGCCGCAATGCGACTGACCAATTCGCCTTTGTCGTCGGCCACACCACGGGCAATCAGCAGATTGTCTTTGCGGGTCATGGTAAACGGGTCGCTGTGCCACAGGTCAAATGGCTCGGCGGGTTGGACATCGTAGTGGTTGTAGCACAGCAGTGTCGTGTCACGGGTGCCTATGGCTTCGGCATAGACGACGGGATTACCGGCGGTCGCGATGAGCTGGGCATCCAAGCCGACTGCGCTGAGGAGTTCAGCGACACGCGTTGCGCAGGGATCGATGCCCTGCCCTTGGGCTGCCACGCTGGGGATGGCGCAGAGGTCGCCGAGCATCCCCACGAAGCGATCGAAGTGTTGGTCGATATAGGCGTCTACACGCTGGAGCGGGGTAGTCATTGGCTTTTCCTCTTCGTGTGGATTTCTTATGCGATTGTACACCAGGAGCGGGTGCAACCAGCGTTTGACGCATCAAAAGCGATGTTCTACCATACACAGACAAATGATTCAGACACGGGAGTTCGGTGATGCGGATAGTGGTCACTGGTGCCAACGGGCAACTCGGCCAAGCGGTCATGCGCCAATTTGACGGACACCACGAATTGTACCCGCTCGGTCATGCCGACATCGAGCTGAGCGAAGCGCGCACGGCAGATACCATTGCCGCATTGCGCCCGCACGTCATCGTGCACGCCGGAGCAATGACCAACGTCGATGGGTGTGCGCGTGACCCCGACGCCGCCTACGCTGCCAATGCGTTGGGATCGCGCTGGGTGGCACAGGCTGCGGTACGCTCCAATGCCCGGATGGTGTACATCAGCACCAATGAAGTATTTGACGGTACTGCGACCACGCCATACGGTGAGTTTGACCGTGCCAATCCGATAAACGCCTATGCCCGATCAAAGTATGCCGGCGAACAAGCCGCGCGTGAACTGGTCGATCGCCTCTACGTCGTACGAGTTGCCTGGCTATTTGGGGGAACACGGAACTTTTTGCGTACCGTGTTACGTCTTAGTAGTGAGCAGTCGTCTCTGCGTATGGTCGACGATGAAATCGGTTCACCGACACATGCCGGTGACGTGGCAGCGGCCCTCGGGCAGCTCCTCACGACCGATGCCTATGGCACGTACCATTTTGTGAATCAGGGATCATGCTCACGCTACGAATTAGCCGCGACGGTCCTCGCCGCTGCCGGTCGAGCAACGGTCACCCTCGAACCAATGAAGTTGGCCGAGTTTGTCCGCCCGAGTCGTGTTCCGCTCTACACCGCGCTGAATAACTATGTTGGCGCTGCGCAAGGTATCGTATTCCGGCCCTGGCAAGACGCCGCGAATGCATTCGTGCACAGCATCATCGAGGGACACGCGTGATCGATGTCATCGTGCCAAATTACAATGGTCGCCATCATTTGGAGATTTGCATCCCCGCGCTGCTTCGGCAGACGCGGACAGCGGATGTCCGCATTCTGGTTGTAGACGACTGCTCAACCGACGACTCTGTTGCCTTTCTGGCTACTTCGTTCCCTACTGTTGCGGTACTCGTCCTTCCCTATAATCAGGGCTTTGTCGCTGCCTGTAACGCTGCCATCGCAGCGACAGACGGCGAATTTGTCGTGTTGTTGAACAACGACACCGAGTGTGACGAACACTGGCTGGGCGAGCTTGTCGGGGCACTCGAGGCCGCACCCACGTATGCATTTGCCGCCAGCAAACTATTGTTGTTTGACCGGCGTGATATTATTCATTCAGCAGGCGATTTCTATCGCATCGACGGTATCCCTGGCAACCGTGGGGTGTGGCAAGCCGACAGCGCACGCTACAACCAGCGCGAAGAAGTCTGGGGACCGTGTGCCGGCGCTGCCGCCTATCGCCGCAGTGCACTCGCGCACCTCGCCGTCAACGGGCACGTGTTCGATCCCGATCTGGGGATGTACTGCGAAGATGTCGACCTCAATCTGCGGGCACGCCTGCATGGGATGCGGACGATGTATGTGCCCACGGCGAAGGTCTACCATCGGCTGAGTGCCACCGGTGGCGGCACGCTGGCGAGTTACTACTGTGGCCGCAACTTTGTGTTGGTGTGGCTCAAAAACATGCCGAGGCAGCTTTTTTGGGGCGCCTTGCCAGCAATGGTCTGGCAACAGCTGTTGATTTTTGGGTCGGCGTTGTGGCACATCCGCGGAGCAGCAGCACGGGCACGGCTGCGGGGGCAGCTGGCGGTATTCGCGAAGCTTCGACTTTTTCTCTCCAAACGGCACGCCATCCCTACTGATGTGGACATCGCGACGCTGTATCTGACTACGTAATCACCCGGCACGAATCGGCGATTCTTGCTTCCGAGAGGATATGCTATGACCACGGCTCCGTTGCTATCGATTATCATCCCAGCGTACAACGAGCAATTGCGCCTGCCTTCGACGTTGGCCGCCATTCGATCGTATGTCAGTGCTGCCAATATAACGGTTGAAGTGCTTGTTGCCGATGATGGGAGCAGCGATGCGACGGCGGAAATCGTCACCGAGGCGGCCACACAGTGGCCTGCCTTGAGACTGCTCGCGCTCGATCATCGCGGCAAAGGGTTTGCGGTACGAGCCGGTGCCTTGGCCGCAGTAGGCGACTATGTGCTGTTGTGTGATGCAGATTTGGCGGTTCCCATCAGCGAGTGGGAACGCGTCTATGCCAATTTTGTGATGGGCTATGACGTTGTGATTGGGTCACGTGAGGGTCAGGGAGCCCATCGCGAGGGAGAACCTTTTCATCGTCACCTGATGGGCCGGGTGTTTAACGGGCTGGTCCGGCTGTTGGTGGTGGGCAACTTCAACGACACACAGTGCGGGTTCAAGGCGTTCCGTCGGCCTGTGGCACACGATTTGTTCCGACGTGCACGCATCTACGGTGACGATGCACCGGTCATCAAGGGTGCGGCGGTGACGGCCTTCGATGTCGAAATCCTCTATCTCGCCGTGATGCGTGGCTATCGCGTCGCCGAGCTGCCCGTCTTGTGGCATTACGGCGAAGAAACCAAGGTAGATCCCATCCGTGATGCACTGCGCAATCTGCGCGACATCATTCGTGTGCGTCTTTTTGCCATGCGCGGCGAATACAAGCGCCTCAACGACCCGCGGGTGTAAATTACACTGCCATTTTGTGAAAAACAATAGCCCCACGGCATGCCGTGGGGCTATCTATGTGCGTTTTCTACAAAAACAGCACAAACGACACGCTATTCACGGGTATGGTGCCCACCCGTGCCCCGATATGGCCCGTTGCAACGTCACGCGGCAGGACTGCGATGAAATTGTCGTTTTGGCAGGCGACCAAGACATAGCTCCCGTCGGGGCTGAAGGCGAAGTTGCGCGGCCAGGCGCCACCACAATCGACGACTTCGACTCGGATGAGGTTTCCGTCCGCTAGGATGCGATAGGTAGCGATGGTGTTTTCGCCACGGGTCGTCACACTGAGGAACTCCCCATCGGGGCTGATGTGGATGTCTGCGACCGTATAGTCGCCCAGTGGCGTCTTGATGGTCGAATGCTCCCACAGCGGGCGCAACGTGTCTTCGCCGTAGGCATAGACCGCTACCGTGCACGAAATCTCGTTGGCGACGTAGAGTATCGCTTTGCTGGGGTGGAAAACCGCGTGCCGCGGTCCCGAGCCAGGTTTGGCGTTGACGGCGTGCATGCGCCGGAGGAGGTTGGTCTGTGGTTGGATCGAATAAAACACCAATTCGTCGGTACCCAGATCTGCCGCGATGATGAACCGTCCGTCTGGGGTGATTGTGGCAGAATGGGCGTGCGGTGCGCTCTGGCGGGCTTCGTTGGCACTCTTGCCGACATGTTGGCGCAGGTCATTGAGGCCAGCGATGTCTGCATTGGTGCCGATGCGGAGCAATGCCATGTTGCCGGTACCGTAGTTCGACACCACCAGATTCTGACCGTCGCGGGTGACGATGATGTGGCACGGCCAGTCGCCGCCACTCGGGCGGCGCACCCCGGCGCTGAGGACACCATTGCGGTACGACACGGCCACGACGCCGCCGGGCAAGCCACCCGCGGCAAACGTTTCGGACACGGTGTAGATCATGTCGCCGTGGCGGGCCATGTACGATGGGTTGGCGATACCGCTCAGGCTCGTGATGGGTGCGTATTGTCCTTTTGCGTCGACGTCCATGATCTGGATGCCGGCAGACAGGGGGTCGGCGTACCCGCCGACGAGAATGCGATCCATGGGTTCTCCTCTCGACACTGCCACACTTACCAGTTGGTGACCGAACCGTCACGACGACGCAGATGTGGGGCTTCCCAGAACTTCCATGTGTGTTTTTTGGCGGTCTCTTCGTCGAATTCGATGCCCAGGCCTGGCGTCATCGGCACGTCGAAGCCCGTCCCGTTGAGTTTGGGGTGGACTGGGAACAAGACGTCCACGTCGTTGATGCCCTCGCCGCGATACAGGTTCTCGCTGGGCGATACCCGTACCTCGAGCCAAGCGAAGTTGGCCACTGCTGCCGACATATGAATCGTGGCAGCTGTGCAGATTGGGCCGAGTGGATTGTGCGGCATCAGGTCGATGTAGTGCGCCTCTGCCCAGCCGGCGACCTTCATTGACTCGGTGAATCCGCCTAGATTACAGATGTCGATGCGGGCGAAGTCGGTGAGGTGCCGTTCGATGTATGGCGCAAATTGCCATTTGCTGGCGAATTCTTCGCCGACTGCAAACGGGATGCCGGTCATCTTGCGCAGGGCTTCGTAGGCCTCGGGCGATTCGTCGCGGATTGGTTCTTCGATGAAGTCGAGCGTGCCTTGCGGCATGCGTTGGCAGAACGACGCGGTCTCGGCCAATGACAAGCGGTGATGGTAGTCGATACCGAGGGTCAGCTCAGCACCGAGCCGCTCACGGATCTTGACCATCGTGGCCGCGGTGATACCCAGCGTCTCACGCGGTTCGAAGATGCTTTCGCCGTGTGACCGAGGCTGCAACATGCCGGTGCGGATGACGCGCCAATCGTGGTCCCACAGCATCTGGGCGCTGGCTACCAACTCGTCGGGAGTCGAACCACTCGCCGTCACAAAACACGGCACGGTGTCACGCTGGTGACCGCCCAAGAGCTGATGCACGGGCACGCCGAGTGCTTTGCCGGCGATGTCGTAGAGGGCGATGTCGATGGCGCTTTGGGCAGCTGCCAAGACGCGGCCACCCTCGAAATACTGGGATCGGTACAGTTCTTGCCAGATGCGACCCATCTGCATCGGATTTTGGCCGATGAGGAACGGGCGGAAGTGGTCAATGGCGCCCATTACGGCCAGCTCGCGGCCGCTTAATCCGGATTCGCCCAGGCCATAGATGCCTTCGTCGGTCTCGACTTTGACCACCAGTTGATTGCGGTTGCCCACCCAAATGGGATAGGACTTGATGTCTCGGATGCGCATGGTTATTCCTCGCTGTGGGTCCAACCGAGCAATTTGCCGGCTTTGCTGCAGTCAAAAAATCCGGTATTCCCGCTCAAACTCCCGCGAATGGGGACATTCGGGTAGTGTGTGCGTGCATTGACATCACTCGCGGTGACACTGGCGGCGTCAGGAGCGACGACATAAAAGACCTCGTGCCCGCGCCAGGTGACGTTCAGTGCTGCGATGCAGGCACGGGCAGCCGCGCGGGGGTGGACGTAGCCCCAGACGTGTTTGCGTGCGCCGTCTTTGCCATCCCAATACTGAATGGCACGGTCACGATCAATAATGCCATGGAAGCGCAAGCTACTAATCGCCACATCGCTGCGACGTCGTGCAAACGCATCACCCTGTTGCTCGAGAACCCACTTTGATTGGCTGTAGGCATCCTGGGCATAGCAGGGGTGCTTTTCATCGAGGGGGAAGTAGTCATACTTTGGTTCTTTGCTGAATACCGCACCAATCGCGTTGATGCTCGATGCCATGCAGACATGGGTCATCTTGTGTATTTCGGCTGCCAGCAGAATGTTGTAGCTCCCCAGCGTGTTGTCACGGTAGACGACGTGGTCTGGGGCATTCATCGGCGAACGATGGGCTGCAAGGTGAATGACCGCGTCACAGCCGGTCAAGGCACCGACCACGCTGCCGAAATCTGACACATCGACGACCTGCGCCTGCACGCCTATTGGGTTCCCTGTGGTGTTGGTTGGCATGGTCCGGTCGATACTGAGGACCGAGTGCCCTGCTTCTTGGAGCAATGGAATAAGCACACGGGCCAAGTCTCCACTGCCACCGGTGACTGCAATTCGCATCGAGAAGTCCTTTCGAATGTGGTTATACGACGAGATTTCGCTGCATGTGGGCTTCCATCGCCAGGACACTACTGAGTGCATCGTTCATGTGTGCAAGCATCAACAGACGTGCTTGGGTGGCGTTACGTTCATAGATTGCCTCGGCAATCAGGCGATGATAGCGGACAGCGCGCTCGGTCATGCCCAGTTCTTGGCTGGTCAACCGGCGCGAGATGATAAACAAATCATGCATGCCATGGAGCATCTGCCGCAGGACCAAATTATGAGACGCTTGCGCGATGGCCCGGTGGAAGGCGATGTCGGGACCGACGAAGTCGAGCCCGCTGACTGCTTGTTGTTCCATGGTCAGGGCGAGTTGCAGAATCTCGGCTACTTCCGTGTCGCTGCCGCGCTCGGCGGCATAGGCTGCGAGCTCGGGTTCGATGAGGCGCCGGGCCTCGGCAAAGGCCGTCATGTGGTCCATCGATACCGACGCATCGCTGCCAAATGTTGCGTTTTCGACGCTGTTGCTGATCACGATGACGCCACGGCCGTGTTCGATCCGCACGAGCCCCTGTGATTGCAACGAACGCAGTGCTTCACGCACCGATCCGGTACTGACCGCGAATTCGGTGGCCAAGTGGGTGATACTGGGCAGATGTTCACCCGGTTGCCACTCCCCCTGGCGCAGGCGTTGTTGGAGTTCGTTCAAAACCGAGCCGAAGATACGACCGCTCCGAACGGGGGTTGATTTGTCCGCACTGCGTGCACGCATGGCAGTCCTCTCTACACGACCAATGTCACTGTTGGAACGTGATTTCCCACAATGCCACGTTGTCCCCAAACTCGAGCACGTAGACGCGATTGTCGATGGATGCTGCGTCGATAGGGTTGCGCAGGCCGCGTACCAATTGGCGTGCGGTCATGGTGTAGCTGTTGCCTGCAGGGGTGAGTTCGAGCGCCAGCATGTCTTGGCCGCGGTCGGTCAAGCTGCCACCGGCTGCACCCCAGCTGAGGATGAAGGCGTGCAGATTGGCGCCGGTCGGTTGCCACGACGCAGGGAATGTCTGGTCTGCAAAGACCAAACCGAGTGGAGACCGATGCGGGGTGAATGATGCAATGCTGGTCCCTTCGGTGGCAGCGTCGTGGGCGACGCCATCAATGGTGCGATATTGGACCGCAGCGGGACCAAAATTACTGATGGGGTCGACAAATGTCGTCGGTGCTGCCGGGTACGAGGGATCGTTGGCATAGGCACCGATTTGGACGGCAGTGAAATCCGGGTTCAGGTAGCCATCGGTACTGGGGTCGTAGGCTGGGTCACGCTGCGGGGTATCGGTCGTCCCAAAGCGCCACGGGAATCCATAGTGGAGGCCCGGCTTGATGGCATTGAGCTCGTCCGGCAAATCGGCATCCGGGCCGTTTTCGCCGGCAAACAAGATGCCATTGGGCGCAAAAACCGGATCGTAGCTATTGCGGAAGCCCTTGGCATAGACGTATGGCGCAACCCCTTCTTCGGAGTTCGTCAACACGATATCCGTCCCATTGGCAGGCAATTTGAATATCCGAGATGTGAGTGCTATCTCGCGCAGATCAGGGAACGTGCCGTTTTGACTCTCGATTTCGCCGTGGTCGGTCCGCGATCCGCTGTTGACCACAATGAACTGCTGGTCTGGGCTGATGGCAATCCCGTTGAACAGGTGATCAAACGGCGTGTCGCTGCGCGGGTAGGGGACGGTGCTGGCCACCGTGGTCCAGGTGTAGGTCGCCCACGTGTATGATTTGTTGACCGAGGTGGCCTGCCCGCTCGGCACACCCCGACGAATGACGGCTTTGGTCATTGTGCCGAGTGTCTGGTTGCCGCTGACATACACGGTGCCATTTGCGGCTACTGCCAACCCACTCGCTGTTGCGCCATCGAGGATCTCAGCGGGTGCGGCAACGATGTCTTTGATGCCCGTGATCGGATCGATACGTACCAATCCCTGCTCCATGTTGAGCATCAACAGGATCTTCTGGGTGGCGTCGTAGGCAATGCGGATACTGTTGACAGGGATCGACGCCACATAGCGCAAGGCTAGTCGGCTGTCGAGTAGCGTCGGCCCACCAGCTACTGGCTGGCGCGGGCTGGTGTCGATGACGGTGCCGGTACTGTCGCTGACGGGTGCAGCGGTAGCAGTCGGCGCGATTGTGGCGCTCGGTGCTGCCGGGGCAACCGTCGCTGTCGGTGCAGGCGCGGTGGGCGCTGCCGTCGGCTCGACGGTTGCAGGCGCAACGGTCTGCGTGGGGGCGATATCGACCGGTGCGCTGGTCGGCTCGCTCGTGACCGTGGCGGGACTGCCACAGGCAGCGAGCAGACTTGCGGTGCACAATGCACTGGTTACAAAACGATGTATGGGTCGCATAGATACCTCTAGATATCGGTTCGGTTGAGAAAGCGCTGGTGTGTCAATGCGCCCGTGTGGTTGGGCTCGCGCTCAAGCACCTGGGCAAACAACCCTGCTGCCTGGTCGTATTGGCGCAGACCGAGGCATCCCAGTGCCTCCATATAATCGCAATGGAGCTGGTGACGCAGCACCGAATCGTCGTTGAACACAAGGAACGTTGGATACGACACGGCGAAGTAATCCGGCCGGAGCACGTCGTCGCGATGGAGGCGCGCATAGGCCACCAATCGCTCGAATAACGCGGTCGCCCGTGTCGTGTCGCCCAGTTTGCGCCAGGCAATGCCCTGATACCAGATCATGTCGGGTGGTTGGTCATTGTAGTACCGCGCCGAGGTAGGCTCGCTGTCGCCGCGGGTGGCATGCTGCCAGGCAGCAGTGGCTGCGTCGTGGTGACCCAATGCGGCGAGTGCCACCCCACGCCAGTAGTGGATGTGATTTTCGTTGCTGCCCGGCAATTTACCCTCGCCGAGATTATGCGGATAGGCGATGGCCGCATCGAGTGCCGCCAGTGCCGCTGCCGCGTCGCTCGGCAGCAGGGTCTGCGCCACGCCAATTAATCCCGCCACGTACTGGGCAGCCACGCGGCCTTCGCCGCCCTCCCATGGGTGGAACGAACGCCGGCGCAGGATGTCGACCGCTTCGTCGTATCGGCCAGCATTGTTGAGCAGGGTAACGTATTCGATGGTCAAGTCGTCGCGTTGGTCGACCAGTGGGCGGGCACTGGTCAGTGTCTGCAGACGGGTTGCAGGTGCATCGCCGCGCACACGGGCCAACTGATCGGCTTCGTAGCGTAGCCGTGCGTCGCTCGGATCGTGCGCCAGCGCGTGTGCATAGGCAGCAGTGGCAGCGCTATGGTCGCCGTGGTGGTCGGTGTAGGCGAGTCCCAGATTGCGCCATGCGATGGCGTTGGTGGGGTCGTGGGCAACGGCGTGTTGCCAACATTCGATGGCGGCATCGGGCATGCGATGGGCATACCAAAAGTTGCCTAGGTAATAACTCGCGCGGCCGTCCGTCGGAGCCTGTGCCAAGGCATGCTGCAGGACCACGACGTGCTCGAGCCGATGGGGGAAGCACCAGTCCATGCTACATGCCTGCGCCGTTTGGAGCGCACTGCGGGCAGCGTCGATCTGGCCATCCTGATGCAGCACCAGTGCGCGCAGGTACTGATTGAGCGGCGCATCCTGTGGTCCTGCCGCCAGCACAGCCAGCGCGCTTGCTGTATCGCCGGCGTGGGCGTACTCGAGCGCTAGCGTCTCGGTCAGATGGGCGTTCCAGACCAGTGCATCGGCCACGGTCGAGGAGCCGGCGATGGTCCGTTGCTCCCAGGCGGCGCC
>CAIPUQ010000204.1 GCA_903868295.1 uncultured Roseiflexaceae bacterium | reverse complement strand
CCCCTGAGGCACTCGCGCCGATTCTGCAGCTGTGTGCGGCGGTCCCGACCATTGTCGACATCTATTTGGATCGGCCGGCGGTCATCCCCGAGATCCGGGCGGCCGCGGCTGCGCTGCTGGGCAATTTCGGGGCGAGTGATGCTGCGCTGTGCGATATCGTCTTTGGGGCGGTTGCACCGAGCGGGCGCTTGCCGTTCGAGTTGCCGTCGTCGATGGAGGCGGTGCGGGCACAGAAAGAAGACGTGCCGTATGACTCGGTAGACCCACTGTTCGCATACGGGCATGCAGTGCATTGGACGGTGTGAAAAGAATTGCGCGGGGTGAGTTCAGCAGGGTTTATTGGCTCGGGTGTTTTTGAGCAGGGTGGGTTACGCAGGGTTTATTGCAATAAACCCTGCCCTATAGTTTTTTCTGCGCAATAATTTCCCCGCTCAATGATTGCCCAACTCGATGCTCTCGGCACGGGGATGCAGTGCATGGCGATCGACCATGGTTGCACTCGCGGCGTTGAGGCCGATGACGTCGACGAGGATCCCGCGGGCGCGGAACTTCAGGACGGCTTTGTCGAGGGCGGCGATTGATGTCACATCCCAGAAGTGGCCGTGTGACACGTCGATGGTCACCCGTGTGACGTCGGATGTGTAGTCGAATGCATCGGCAAACCGGGTCGCCGATGCGAAAAAGACCTGCCCGATGATTTGGTAGGTGACATGCCGTTGTGCATCTTCGTGCGTGACGACGATGTCGAGATAGCGTGAGATTTTGTGCGCAAAAAACAACCCACTGAGGAGCACCCCGACAAACACCCCTTGGGCGAGGTTGTGGGTAGAGACGACCACCGCGACGGTGCTAAAGGTCACTACGGTCGACGATACCGGGATGGTGCGGATATCGCGCAGTGACGACCATTGGAAGGTGTTGACACAGACCACCATCATGACCGCTGCCAAGGCGACCATGGGGATTTGTTGGACCACGTCGCGCAACACGATGACGAGGAACAACAGCACCACGCCGGCGACGAGAGTCGACAATCGGCCGCGCCCACCGGCTTTGATGTTCATCATCGACTGGCCGATGAGGGCGCAGCCCGCCATGCCGCCGAACACGCCGGCGATGATGTTTGCGCTGCCTTGGCCGATACATTCGCGGTTTTTGTCGCTGCGGGTATCGGTGATGTCGTCGATGAGCACGGCAGTCATGAGTGACTCGAGCAATCCGACCACCGCTAGTGTCAAGGCATAGGGTGCAACGATGACCAGCGTGTCAAGTGTGGCCGGCGCCAGAAACGCCACCAGAGTGGGCAACTTGGCAGGGAGCAGACCCTTGTCGCCGACGGTGCCCACATCGAGACCGAGCCCAATGGTGATTGCAGTGAGCACGACGATACTGATGAGTGGCGCAGGGACCGCCGTGATGACGCGCGGCAACAGGTAGATGAGTGCCAGTCCGAGCGCCAATAATCCCCACACCTGCCATGATTGGCCGACGACTTCGGGCAGTTGTGCCACAAAGATCAAAATCGCCAGGGCATTGACGAATCCGTGCACCACCGAGCGTGACACGAACCGGAGGAGCGTCCCGAGGCGGAAGACCCCGAAGAGGATTTGGATGAGCCCCGTCAGAATGGTGACCGGCAATACGTAGGCGATACCGTGCTCGCTGATGAGATTCACCAGCACCAATGCCATTGCGCCGGTGGCTGCGGAGATCATGCCGGGACGGCCGCCGAGAAACGCTGTCGCTACCGCGATACAAAACGACGCATAGAGCGTCACACTGGGATCGACCCCGGCGATGACGGCGAACGCCAACGACTCGGGGATGAGTGCCAGAGCTACCAAAATCCCCGACAGGATGTCGAGGCGGATGTTTCCAAACCAATCGACTCGGACCGTTGTCCAGCTGCGTTGCATAGTGTTCCGTTCGGATTTTTGCGCAAGGTTTATTGCAATCAGGTTTTTGCGCAGGGTTTATTGCAGTGAGGTTTTTGGG
>CAIPUQ010000203.1 GCA_903868295.1 uncultured Roseiflexaceae bacterium | reverse complement strand
GATAACGCTCCCCGTTGCGCCCAGCTGGGTGATTGCACCCGTGCGGGCATCGACGCTGACGCGGTGCGCGCCGTTGCTGAGCACCAGTGTGTCGCCGTCACGAACGACCTGCATGCCAGCATGGTGATTCGAGGCGTCCAGGTCGTGGGAAATGCTGGTCAGCGCGAGCTGCTCCCAGGCAACCAGATGCCCTGCTTGCGCCCACGGGGTCGCAGCAATGCTCCGGAACGACAGATTGATGAATGCTTCGCCACGGGCGGGTGCCGTGATGGGGATCGTCATGTCAGCACTTTGTTGCGGCGCGATATGTGGTACCGCGTAGCTGCCAGACTCAACGACCGTGCCGTCGACGACCAGATCCCAATGCAAGGCGAGGTCGTCGAGTGTGGTGTAATAGCGTCGATTGTCGATGCGGTACACGCCAGCGGTAGTTGTGGTGCTGACGCGCGCCGGGCGGGCCAGATACATGAACTCACGCATGGCGGGGTGCGGTGTGCGGTCGGGCCAGACCATCCCGTCGGCGACGAAGTTGCCGTCGTTGGGGTAATCGCCCAAGCCGCCGCCGTAGACCCAATACGGCGTGCCATCGGCTGCGATGGTGCGGATGCCGTGGTCCAACCACTCCCAGATGAACCCGCCTTGCAGACCTTTGTAGCGCTCAAACGCAGCATAGTAATCGGACAACGAGCCACTGCTGTTGCCCATGGCGTGGGCGTATTCGCACAAAATCAGCGGCCGGTGGTCTTCGACCGTGGTGACGTACTCGACGATGTCGGCGATGGTTGCATACATCGGACAGATGATGTCGGTGACGGATTTGCCACGGTTCCAGCGTTGTGCCGGCGGCAAGAACGCGATGCTGTTGTCGTTGAAGAACGGACTCATTGCTCCTTCGTAATGGAGCGGCCGGGTGGGATCGACAGCGCGAATCCAGGCAGCCACAGCCTCGTGATTGACGCCGTGGCCGCTTTCGTTGCCCAGTGACCAGACGATAACCGACGGGTGGTTTTTGTCGCGTTGCACGGCGTTGCGCACGCGCTCGGCATAGGCCGCGGCGACCCGGGCGTCATCGGCAATCTGGAGCAGCGCATGGTGCTCGAGATTCGTCTCGCCCACCAGCACAATGCCGTATTCGTCGCACAACTCGTACCAATATGGGTTATTTGGGTAGTGTGAGGTGCGCACCGCGTTGATGTTGTGGGCCTTCATGGTGCGGATGTCGAGTTCCATCAAGGCACGTGGCACCGCTTTGCCGTGTGTGTCGCTGTGTTCGTGGTAATTGACGCCGTGGATCATCAATGGTTGATTGTTGACCATCAGCGCTCGATCGGCGATTTCGACCGTGCGGAAGCCCACGCGCAAGCCCGTGTGGACCGTCCCCTCGGGGCCTTCGTAGCGCACCAGTAACGTGTACAACGCCGGCGATTCACAGCTCCACAGGGCTGGTGCGACCACATCCATGCGCAACGTGGCATTGGCCGTGTCGCTCGGCGACGGTCCCATCGAATAGCCGATGGTCTGGCCGGGCACAGGGCTATCAGCCTGCGCAATCAGCGTCCCGTCGGCGGCGACGAGGCGACAGTGCATCGTGCCGCTGGGGGTCGAGCCGGTCAGCGCACGCAGTGTGGTGCGAACCACGAGGGTGGCCTGCGACAAATCGGGGGTCAATTGGGTCTGCACGGCGATGTCTTGGATGTACGTCCGGGGCGTCGCGTAGAGATAGACGTCGCGGTGGATGCCCGCCTGCCACCAGTGATCTTGGTCTTCGAGCCAGCTTGCATCCGAGTAGCGCGGGTTGACACAGGTCAGCTCGTAGGTTGATCCGGCCACCACGCGACCGGTGAGGTCGTATTCGGCCGGCGTGCGGCTGTCTTTATTGAAGCCCACAAATGCACCATCGAGGTAGACGTATAACGCCCCTTCACAACCGGCGAAGTGCAACACCACCCGCTGCCCCGCCCAGTCGTGGGGAACGGTAATGCTGGTGCGATACACACCCGTTGCTATCGCCTCGGGCAGACGTGGGAACGACTCTGGGAAGGGCATTTGGATGTTGGTGTAGTGTGGTTTGCTGAAGGATTCGCCGCTCCAGGCCGATTGGCGCATCTGCATGGTCCAGTTGCCCGGTACTGCCAGCGTGTTCCACTCGGCCGCAATCAGCGCCGCTTCCGTGACTTCGCGTGGCGAGTCGAACATGGCAAACTGCCAGTCGCCGTTCAGGCTGCGCACCTGGGTGGAGTGTTCGGCACCGCGACGGGCAGCGCCGTGTTCGGTGCTGAATGGCCAAAACGTCGCCCGCGCTGGCAGCTTGCGCAGACTGGGGAGCTCGGGCATCTGCCAGGTTGGTTGGTCGTCGATCATGAGGAAGGGTAGCGGCGTATGAAGCGTCATGCGCAATCCTTTATGTGTGAAATTTCGATAGTCTGTGGCGGCCGAATCGTCTTCACAAATGATACCACTGGTTTATTTTGTAGAATGTGTGCGCCGTTGTGATTGATCCGAAATTGTTCTTCTGTACAACAACATCGGAATGACCGAGTTAACGAGACACGACAGAATAGCCGAGAAGAGTTCGTTCAAATTGACATAACAAAAAACGTGATTGACCAGTTACAGAGCGTGTGCATTACACATTGCCTGCAACTTATGCGTCTTCGTCGTCGATGTCCGCATCAACCAGTTGGTCACGCGCTTTTTCGATGCGTTGCATGCGCCGGCCAAAGTTGGTCATGGCAATGGTGCTGAACTCTTCGAATTGCAAGCCAAACGGCATGTCGTCGTAGGCCGAAAAAATCTCGGTGATGATCTGCATCGCCAGCGGCATCAGTTGGTTCATGCGCTGCTCAATCACAGGCCACAGCTGTGGATCGGCGGCGATGAGTCGTGACAGCAAATAGACGCCATAGGCAATGTGCCGTGATTCGTCGCGTTTGAGCAGCAATATGCCTTGGCGGACACCGGGCATCAAATTGTTGCGCTCAAGCGCGGCGAAGTAGGCCTCGTAGCCGGTCTCGGCGAGGACACCCTCGACAATCATGTTGTACGTAACCGAGGCGCGTGCTTGTGCGGCTGGCGAACTGTCGCTCAGCAAGGCATGCATCGCCTGTGGCAGCTCGTCATAAAAGAGCGTCCGATAGGCCGGCGTGTGGTAGTGCGTCAGGTCGCCGGCGTCCGGGGCGATATGCTTGAGGAATCCGTTGGCGAAGAAATCGACGTGTTTGGCCTCTTCCCACAAAAACGTCGTGAGAAACATTTCTTCTTCGAGGCGACCTTCACGGGCAATTGTCATGATAAGCGGCAACAGATCGAGGGTGACACTTTCTTCACCGGCCACGAACATACCGGTGAGGCGCAACAACAAATCGCGCTCGGTGGCGTTGAGGTTCTGCCAATCAGCGATATCCTGCGCGAAGTCGATGTCGGCCGGGTTCCAGACGCCGAGGCGTTTGGCTTTCTGCCACAAGCGCATGGGTACGCTGTCGTTGTCGAGTCCGTGGCGACTCGTCGTGACAAACGTATGATGCGGCACTGCAGTCTGCACCGATTGGACAGGCGCTGGTGAGACGGATGTGTCAGCGAGGTTTGGTTGACTGATTGCGGCAATCAGTGCTTTGGCAGTAGCCCCGTGCATTGCCAATGTGGTCAAGCTACCTTTGGTTAGCGTCAGCTGGCGACGCATAATCCCCGCAATCGGATCGAGTTGCCCAGTCAACACCTTGCGCCATATTGGCTCACGTGCCTCGAGAATGAATTCGGCGTGTGTCAGATCTGCCGATGTGGCGAGGCGTGCTGCGCGGCAACTCCCTTGGTAGAGATCAAGGTAGATCATGGTCGTCTGTGCATGATCGTGCGTGATGTGCATGAGGAGAGGCCAGCGCCAGTTGGCGGCGGCGCGGCGATAGGCCTCGTTGTGGTTGATGGCCTGCGCGCAGGCATCAATCCAGGTGGCGCTAAAGAGTGTGGGAGTCATGCATGGCTCCTTGTATGGTTTGTATCGGGGAATGTCCCACCGTAGCAAATTACGAGATTCTTGTCAACGCTTAGGCTTTTGCTTGGTATGCTATAAACATCCCGTGCATTGATCAGGAGAAACGTCGATGACGAACCCATCGTTTGTGCCGTTTGCGCTCGAACACTACCAGTCGCTGCACGAACGCAACGTCGAGCTCAACTTGGCCGACAGTAGTGTCAAATGTGTCACCACGCGTGAGTGGCTGACCGAGTCCGAAATCGAGACGCTCCTCGACACAGGCCTCTTTTATCCCGAAGTCAACGGTACCACCGCTCTCCGCAGTGCCATCGCCAGCCTCTACCCACAGGCCACAATGGCCAACGTGTTGGTCACCGTCGGTGCTTCGCAGGCCAACAGTATGGTCTGTCAGACGCTGCTCGAGCCCGGCGATGAGGTCGTGGTGATGACCCCCGGCTACCGCCAAATATGGGGCACGGCGCTCAATATGGGCTGCACCGTGCGTGAATTGCCGCTCAATCCCGACAACGGCTGGCGCATCGACCTCGACGTCCTCGATCAGGTCGTCACCGCCAAAACCAAGTTGGTCGCCATCGTCAACCCCAACAACCCGACCGGGACCGTGATGACTGCTGCCGAGCAACAGCGCGTCGTGGCCGCCTGTGCACGGGTGGGTGCGTGGCTCCATGTCGACGAGGT
>CAIPUQ010000202.1 GCA_903868295.1 uncultured Roseiflexaceae bacterium | reverse complement strand
CGAGACCAGCCAGACTGCCCACATGGCCGGTTTGCAAGAGAACATCAAGCAGGTCTTGTCAGTCAGCGCAAAACTCAACGACCAGACCACCAAGCTCGACGGCGCCCTACGCAACAACAAACAGATGGGCCGCTGGGGCGAGCTCCAACTACGTCGCCTGGTTGAGTTGAGCGGAATGGCCGAATACGTCGATTTTGTCGAGCAAAAGCAGGCCAGCGAGTCCGACGGCCGCCCAGACATGGTCGTCCGCTTCGCCAATAGTTCCGAACTCTTTGTCGACTCAAAAGTATCCCTCAACGCCTACCTCGACGGCGTGGCAGCGGTCGAACCTGCAGAACGCGCAACACACGCGGTCAATCAGTTCAAAGCACTCAAGAACCACGTCGACGCACTGGTCAGACGCAATTACCACGGCGCCAGCACGAGCTTGCCCTTCACCGTCATGTATGTACAGGTCGAAGGCAGTCTCGCCTTTGCCGACGAAGCCCGTACCGAAGCCGAGTCCATTGTCGACTATGCCATCTCGCGCAAAATCATCATCGCAACCCCCGGCACCATGATGGCCCTGCTCCGCACCGCCAACTTGAGCTGGCGCCAGCGCATTGAGGTGGCGAACGCACTCGATTTGCTGGATAGCGTGAAAGAGCTGGCCAGTCGGCTCAAACCGTTCATGACGCACTACGAAGCCCACGGCGATGCATTGGCCAAAGCCCTCAAAAGCTACGCTTCGATGGGCAGTTCTTGGAACTCGCGCGTCGTTCCGCAACTCGAGAAAATCAACGAACTCCGCCCGGAATCACTCGAAATCAAAGAAATTCCGGCACCTGAATTCGATCGCCCCGAGGTCAAAAAGCTCACGTAGGACGTGCCATCAACACAGGATCTCGGTACTCATCAAGGGCGAGGTACACCTCGCCCGCATCTTTTCGCCTCCAACGTCATACCCGCCAATGTGCTCACCAACCGCCCTCTCGCGCATTTTTTCTCTTACTCTCCGCGATCTCTCACCCTCAGCGTCTCTGCGTGCTCGTCCCCTTGCGGTCATACCCACTCACGCATTTGTCTGTCTACTCCAGACCCATGCACGTCGGTGCATGGGTCACTCAATCGCATCCAACCACGCATCCACCTGCGCCAGCTCGCGCTCGACGATGGGCATCTGCACGTCCAGCTCACGCAGCGCCGTCTCACGCGAGGACCCACCTGCCTCGGCGGTACTCATTTCGATGAACGCGAGTAATTCTGCATCGCGCACCCGGTTCAGGGCACTCACAATCTGCGCAGGCTCCGGCCTGCAGGTCGGTACGTCCAGGATCTCGAGCTCGCGGAACGCCGACATGACCGGCAGTTCGAGTTCACGCGCCGTGTGGGTGTTGTCGATGTACTTTTGCATCCGATCGCGCATGCCCTCAGCCCGGTTCTTGACCGTGCGCACATCGCTGGCAAAGACCCGTACCGCTGCGGTGCAGCCATCGACCGGTGCTTCTGCCGGTTGTTCCGCCGGCGCTTGCTGCACCTCTGCCGCAGGTGCGCGCTGCACGTCTGTGTCGGATTGCCGTGAATCCGTATTGTTACTGAATACAGAAAAAATAAGCACACAAATCCAGATGCTCGCTACAACGCGTTGCTTTGTCGATAACAGCTGCCACTTCCAGGGCAGCATAATGTACGGAATGTACACCCACCCCAATACATTCAAACAACCGCGCCCTGCGGACGGTTTTTCCGGAGGTTGTACCATCGGGCTGTGTCCGTTCGGGATGTCGGTGGACTCAGGTGTATTGCCGGGCAAATCATTCTGTGTCATATCACTCTCACAATATTACGTAACATTTTTTTCTAAAACAAACTCCCATCGTGTCAAGCACCTCCTTCAGCCCCATGCACGTCGGTGCATGAGGCTCACCCGCAACTTTTCGCTTCACATCGCACCCGCCAAAATGCTCGCCGACCGTCCTCCCAACGTTTTTCTCCGAACCCTACGCGTCCTCTCTGCCACTGTGTCTCTGCGTGCGCGTTTCCCGATGAACCACCCTAGCCGCGCACCCCGGCCACCACCGCCCGCAGATTGTGCCGCAACACGTCGCCACGATCTGCTGGCACCAGCGGGCCACCAATCACCACCGAGGATGCTCCCATGCGCGCGGCGCTGATGGCATCCTCAATCGACAAGCCACCCACGACCTGCACCGGGATGTTGACCGCCTTGAGTACCTCGGCCAGCCCATCAATCGCACGCAACTGCCGATGTTCTGTGCGGTGATCCAATCCCAAATGCCAGCCAATCATTTGCACACCCAGTGCTTCGGCACGCACCGCTGCGGCCACCGGGTCTGCACAAAACATCGTGTCGGCGATGGCCGTCAGCCCCAATTGGCGCGCCTGTTCGCCGGCATCGCGCAAAGTGGCGTCGTGTGCTGCAGCCATCACGTCGAAGTGGGTTGCCCCCGCTGCTTTGGCAATCCGCGCGAAGTACGCCGCCCCGTCACACACCTTAAAATCACAGACAATCGGGTGCGTCGGGTATGTCGCCCGCAACGCGGTCACCACATGCAGCCCTTGCTCGACCATCAACCCCGTCCCTGCCTCGAGCCAATCGACGCCACATTCCACGGCAATAGCAGCCACGGCGAGTGCATCCTCGATGCTATGCAGATCGAGCGAAATTTGTACGGTACACTTCATCGTCGCCTCCTTTAAGTCGCTGTTGGATGGCGTTAGTATCGCAGAAAAATGTGCTCCCGGATGTAATCGGTGGTGGGTTACACCAACTGCAAGAGTGCCACTGCCTGGAGTCCGGTCGTATCAGCTGCGTGTGAGAAATAGTATTTTTAAATTAACTATTAAAACTGTTTTATTTTCGTTATCACCTATCTAAATGAACAATAAACAACTCGTTTGACAGTATCGATTATTAAGATACAATCTTTGCAATACGGGGCACGACGTGTTCTGTGTACCTTCCTGACGGAAGTGAAAGGAATGGTCGTGATGCGTACAATGGCACGATTCGTTTTTGTTGTCGCGGTAATCGCGGTCTTGTACCTGATGCAAGTGCATCAGGTGGCTGCTCAGGTCCAGACGCAACGTGACCCAGCGACTGCACCAGACACGCAGGCGCTGGGGAGAACGTTTGGTCCGGTCACAGCGGTAGAGATAGGGGCTGGCTTTACCTTCAGTTGCGCCCGTTTTTCGAACGGTGGGGTCAAGTGTTGGGGCGCCAATGACAGCGGTCAACTCGGGCTCGGTGACCCAGACATGCGTGGCGAGAGAGCCTTACAAATGGGTGACAACCTCCCCTATGTGAATCTTGGTACGGGGCGCAAAGCCAAAAAAATCGCCGTGGGCAAATTTTCTGTGTGTGCAATCCTCGACACCAATGCCCTCAAATGTTGGGGGCAGAATGATTTCGGACAACTCGGTCTCGGTGACATGAACAACCGTGGTGATGAACCAAACGAGATGGGTGACACCCTTCCCATTGTCAATCTCGGTACGGGACTGACGGCCAAGAGTATCAGCCTCGGCGATGGTTTCGCTTGTGCCATCCTCGACACCAATGCCGTCAAATGTTGGGG
>CAIPUQ010000201.1 GCA_903868295.1 uncultured Roseiflexaceae bacterium | reverse complement strand
TCAAATCAAGTTCCCAAAAACAGTCGCAAGCAACGTCACGTCGATTGCCGCTGGTGGCGCACATGGGTTGGCATTGACGAAGGCTGGTTTGGTCATCTGCTGGGGCGATAATGGCTTCAAGCAAGCAACCACGCCGAAAGGCCTGAAGGGCGTCATCCAGATTGCCGGAGGGACGAACCACTCGCTGGTCGTCAAGAAGGACGGAACGGTCAAGGCGTGGGGCGGGAACACGTCCGGCCAAACGAAAGTGCCGGCCGGACTCAAAACCGTGATCCAAGTCGCCGGCGGGCTTGATCACAGTTTGGCCCTCAAGAAGGATGGCACGGTTGTCGCCTGGGGTGGGAACACCTTCGGGCAATCCACGGTGCCCGGGACTGCGGTCGGTATGAAGCAGGTGAGTGCAGGCAATCAGTTCTCGTTGGCAGTCAAAAACGATGGTACGGTGTTTGGTTGGGGTCGCAACGAAAACAACGTGTATAGCGTACCCGCAGAGTACAAAGACATCTACACCGTTGCTGCAGGCTATGCCAATACGATCCTCGGCTTACGAAGCGGTCGCGTCATTGTGCTGGGCGACCAGACGAACGACGTCGGCGTGTCGCGCACGCCGACCAAGTCCGCCACCCCGACCCCATAATAAGGGGAAGGTCACGGGCCAATGGAGCGGGGTTCAATAAACCCCACTCCATACATACGGTCGTTCTTTGAGCGGGGCATGTCGCAACATGCCCCGCTCGATTCATGCAATCATCGAGCAATTCTATCCAAGCTGGTGCCTTTTATGAGAAAAACGTGCCAGGCTTCGTCATGAGGAAAAATTTGACGTTTTGATTTTCGCTGGTACATGTATTTCCCATGAATGCGATGCGTAATTCTGCTGAGGTGTCGCCGGGGAGGGAATATGTTCGGCATACATCATTCAGCAGCGCACGAAAAAATGAATCGCAATGAGTATACGCATCTATACCTGGTGCAGGAACCAAGTGGCGTTACCAAGGTGTTATTTTCTTCATGCTACGGAACACTTCAATTTTTAAGATAAAAATATACAAAATAAATATAACAACTATATTCTATACAATATGATTAATGTATGATTCATCAAATCTGTGTGTTGAATCTTCAAAAAATCACTTTGAAACAGTTTTTACTCATAACAGTCGCATTAAATCATAGTGATATGTTTTCGTTGAGGAATGACGCTATCATTGTTAAGAAAATTAATGTATAATTATTAATATTAACAACACTCATGTAGCATCTAGAAAGTTGACAAAGATAAATTTTAGTGGGTAGGCGTAAGCAAAGTGCAGAATGTTTTGTGACGAGTAGTAATGAGGATGAGCAACGAATGTTAAAGACGAAGCGGATAATTGCGATAGGGTTGATGTTGATTGTGCTCATGACAACGGTCATGCAATTGACGACACCAACAGAAGCTGCCACGAGTGGTCGCACAGCAATCCCAGCAGGAGGGTTATGGTTCAACGCTGCAGGTGGGAGATTGACCAATGGTACAGACGGGATGAGGTTTGTGTTCCACTGTGGTGGAGGTAATGGTGAGCAAGTGTGGTTCTCCACCACAGCAGATGGCGTCACGCCAGCGGAGAATTACTTTAGTGGCGCATGTACTTCGACGGGATTCAATGCCAAAATTAAGGGAACGAATTTTGGATCAAAGGGCGAAGCCTGGTCGTCAATGTCGATCCGTGAGAACTATGGTTCGGCTTCATTGACCGAATCAGGGTCCGGGAGCGGGTATGCTGTGCTCGTATACACAGCAAGCGTCGCTGATGGGAAAACATACACGATTGAACGAGAAATTTCGTATACATTCCCGAATCAGTTCTTTACTGAAAACTACACGGTTATTGTCCCGGCTGGCGCATCAACACAGACCATCACATTGGCCAAGGGTGGTGACACGATGCCGGGCGGCTCGGATGAAGGTGTCGGTGCACGGGTCGATGTGCCGTTCAAGACGGTGTTGTCTATCGAACCAACTGCCAAAAAGATTCTCGGCTTCCGCGAAGGTGTGGCAGGCACGCTGACCAATATCTTCTCTGGGGATTACAGGGAAGCGCAAGAGTTGACATCGAATAATGAAACATTCACCGACTATATTGAATATGGACCTGCGACTCACGACACCGGTTTGGTAGCGCAGTTTGTTATTCCGCACACGACGAGTGGATCTGCGACGACGTATGTGCGTTCGCTCGAAACAATCACCTCGTTCCAATCACTCGGTCTGCAAGCACAGTTCGGTGAGGCTTTGGCATTCAGCAGTACGACATTGACACTGCTGTTGTCGAATTATTGGTCCGCTGCTGAGTATAATGCGACGAATGTCTTCTTTACGTTCACACTGCCTTCACCGATGACTGTGGCGGAAGCGTATTCATCGACGTGTGCAGGTGCAACGGTTACTGCGGCGCGTGGTGCAAGCACGATTGTGGTAAGCAATGCCAGTCTGAACTACTTGACCACATGCCGCGTCGAAGTGCCGGTGTCGGTTCCGTCAGCAACGGTGATTGAATTGAATTCGTCATTGGTATCGAGCTATGGCGCAACGGGGGCAGTGTTCCTCAACAACGTGGCATCGTCGTCGACGACCTTCAACTTTGGTCTGCCAACGAACACGCGTACGCCGTACCCAACCAACACCGTGCCGCCGACCGCTACGACAATCCCAACTGCGACGTTGTCACCAACGGCGACCAATACTGCCACGGCGACCAATATTGCCACGGCGACCAATACTGCCACGGCGACCAATATTGCCACGGCGACCAATACTGCCACGGCGACCAATACTGCCACGGCGACCAATACTGCCACGGTGACCAATACTGCGACCAATACTGCCACGGCGACCAATACTGCGACCAGCACGCCAACGTCGACCAGCACGCCAACCGCCACCGCGACGCCGGCAGGTCAGACCATTACGTTCAATGCCCCTGCCGACAAAACGATAGGCACGGGTACATACAGCATGTCAGCATCCTCGGATGCGGGTGCGACCGTGCGCTACACATCATCGACGACGAGCGTCTGTACGGTCACCAACGCTGGCGTGGTGACCATGCTGACGTTTGGGACGTGTACCATCACTGCAACGGCAAATGCAGCCACGGTCGGTGGGATATCGTATGCCGCAGCCACGCCGGTGATCCAATCATTCACGGTCAACGCGGTGCAGACCATTGTGTTCCCCATCATCACGGATAAAATCTATACCGTCGCAGATTTCACGCCTGTTGCAACGACCAATTCGGGCATCGCAGTCGGCTTCTCGTCCGCGACTCCGGCGGTCTGTACGATCGTTGGTGGCAAGATACACTTAGTCGCCCCAGGCATCTGTACCGTTACGGCCAGCAATGCTGGTGGAGCGGGTACCGCAGGCACGCCATTTGCGGCAGCAACGGTAACCAAGTCATTCGAAGTCACTGGTGCGACTCAAGTGGTCACGGCGCCGATTATTCCCGAGTGGCACACGTATGATGGCAACGAATTCACGTTAGCCGCAACGTCCTCAGTCGGCTTGCCAATCACCTACACGAGTACGACGCCATTGGTCTGTACGATAGTGGGCAACAAGTTGACGGTCATC
>CAIPUQ010000200.1 GCA_903868295.1 uncultured Roseiflexaceae bacterium | reverse complement strand
TTCCCCATGGAGCCCGAGCCGTTTGCGGTCACCCTCGGTGAGTTCGTCACAAAATACGGTGTCAGCGTGGTCGGTGGGTGCTGCGGCACGCGCCCGGCCCACATTGCCAAACTGCGCGAGCATCTAGGCGGCGACATCGCGCCGATGGTGCGTGATATCGAATACATCCCTAGCGTCTCGTCGGGCATCCGCGCGTCGGCACTGCAGCAGGACGGCACGTTGACCATGATCGGCGAGCGCGTCAACACGTTGGGCTCGCGCAAGGTCAAACGCCTGCTCATCAACGACGATTACGACGGCGTGCTCGAAGTGGCCCGCGAACAGGTCGACAGCGGCTCGCACATGCTCGATGTCTGTGTGGCTATGACCGAGCGCAGCGACGAACGCGACCAAATGGTGTCGTTGATCAAAAAACTCACTATGAACGTTGAACTGCCCCTGGTCATCGACACCACCGAGCAGGACGTGCTCGAGGCTGCCTTGGCAAGCTACCCGGGCCGCGCCATCGTCAACTCGGTATCGCTCGAGGGTGGCCGCGGTGAGAAAATCGACAAAATCATGCCCCTCATTGCCCGCTACGGCGCGGCGACGGTGGCGATGACCATTGACGAGACCGGCATGGCGCATTCGGCCGAACGCAAGCTCGAGATCGCCCAGCGCCTGGCCACCATCGCCCGCGAGGAGTTTGGGGTGCCGGCCGAGGCGTTGATCTTCGACGTGCTCACCTTCCCCATCACCACCGGCCAAGAAGAACTGCGCCGCGCTGCGGTCGAGACCCTCAACGGCATCCGCTTGGTCAAAAAACACATCCCCGGCTGCTTTACGACCTTGGGCGTCAGCAATCTGAGCTTCGGCGTCGCGCCGCATGCCCGGGCAGCGTTGAACTCGGTCTTTTTGTTCCACGCCGTGGCGGCTGGGCTCGACACCGCGATTATCAACCCGAGCCATGTCAGCCCATATGCCGAGATTCCCCAGGACCAGCGTGAACTCTGCGAAGATTTGATTTTCGCCAAACGTGAAGACGCCCTGGCCCGCTACATCCAGTTCTACGAGGCGAATGGGTCGAGTGACGAAAAAGAAGTCGTCAATCCGACCGCCGGCATGACCGTCGACGAGCGCTTGTACTGGAAAATCCTGCATCGCAAAAAAGAAGGCGTCGAGGCCGACATCGAAGAAGCCGTGCAACAGCGGCTCACGCCGCACGGCTTGCAGTTGGGCGATGCCGTCGCGACCACGATGAACGCCGAAGGCGCCTCGCCGCAGGGCCTGGAGGCCGTGGCCGTGCTCAACAACGTGTTGTTGCCGGCGATGAAGCAAGTGGGCGATTTGTTCGGCGCAGGGCAGTTGATTTTGCCCTTTGTGCTGCAGAGTGCCGAGGTCATGAAGAAGACCGTATCGCATCTGGAGCGCTATCTCGACCGGCTCGAAGGCACCAGCAAGGGCAAAGTGGTCCTCGCCACGGTCTATGGCGACGTGCACGACATCGGCAAAAACCTGGTCAATACGATTTTGTCCAACAACGGCTACACCGTCTATGACCTGGGCAAGCAAGTCCCGGTCAATACCATCATCGAAAAAGCGCTCGAAGTCGGTGCCGACGCCATTGGTTTGTCGGCGCTGTTGGTCAGTACGTCCAAGCAGATGCCCATCATGGTCCAAGAGCTGCACAAGCGCGGCTTGTCGTTCCCCGTGATGGTCGGTGGTGCAGCGATTAATCGACAGTACGGCCAGCGCATCAGCTTTGTGGATGGCGACGAGATGTACGGCGCCGGCGTGTTCTACTGCAAAGACGCCTTCGAAGGCCTCGAGACGATGGATACGTTGATCGATCCCAAGCTCGGGCCAAACTTCAAAGCCCAAGTCCAGAGCGATGCAATCGCCGCCAAGCACGACAAAGAGCGCGGTCGCCAGACGCTGACCACCCATGGTCGGGCAGGTACCGGCGATGCCAATGCACGGTCGGCTGTCAAAAGCGACAATCCCGTGCCCACGCCGCCGTTCTGGGGCGCACAGGTGCTGACCCGCATCCGCCTCGACGACGTGGTGGCCAGCATGGACCGCAACGCCTTGTACCGGTTGCAGTGGGGCGCCAAGAACGCCAAGGGCGAGGAATGGGAAAAGCTGAAGGCCGAATTCGACGTCATGGTGCGCGATTTGATGCGCGAGGCCGACCGCGATGGCTGGCTCGAGCCCAAGGTCGTCTACGGCTATTACCCGTGTCAATCCGAAGGTCAAGAGATCATCGTTTATGACCCAACCGACCGGAGCAAGGTGCTACAGCGCTTTGTGTTCCCCCGCCAGCCCGAGCGCGAACGCTTGTGCTTGGCCGATTACTACCGCTCGGTCGCATCGGGCGAGTACGACGTGATTGCCTTGCAGGTCGTCACGATGGGCACCAAGGTCGACGATATGACCGAAGAACTCCAGAAGCAGGGCAACTATAGCCGCTCGTACTTTATCCACGGTTTGGCGGTATCGTTGGCTGAGGGCTTAGCCGAGTATACGAACAAACTCGTGCGCCAGAGCCTCGGCTTGGCCGGCGAGCAGGGTCGGCGCTACTCGTGGGGCTACCCGGCCTGCCCGGATTTGGATGAGCACACCAAGTTGTTTGCGATTTTGCCAACGGACAAAATCGATGTGTCGCTGACCGAGGCATACCAGTTGATCCCCGAACAGAGCACGGCGGCAATGGTGGTGCATCACCCCGAGGCCAAGTACTTCTCGATTGGATCTGCCGGTCAGCGTGCGGAAGACGACGTCACCGCATTGCAATCGTGAGAGTGAGCAACAGCCATGAATGAACACGTCGAAAAGTTCATCGCGTACTTGGTGTCGGAGCGCAATCTGACACCAAACACTACCTCGGCATATCGGACCGATTTGAACCAGTTCCTCTCCTTCATGGCGACGCGCAAGGTCAGCGACATGAGCCGCGCAGAGAACGCCGATATCATGGCGTTTATGCTCTTCCTGCGCGAGAAGCAGTATTCGAACGCGACCGTGGCGCGGCGCACGGCGGCGGTCAAGTCGTTCTACGCCTTCCTGGTCACCATCCGCGCCGTCACGGTCGACCCGACCAACACCATCGAGTCGCCCAAGGTCGAGCGCGAAGCGCCCAAATCGCTCAGCCCCAACCAGGTCGACGAGCTGATGGAGCTGCCGCAGCGGGTGCGCTCGCCCGAGCGGACGCGTGACCGGGCCATGTTTGAAGTGCTTTACTGCTCGGGGATGCGCGTCAGCGAGCTGGTCGGGCTCAATATCGGCGATATTGATTTGTCCAAAAAAATCATCCGCTGTGTGGGCAAAGGCAAGAAGCTGCGCATCTTGCCCATCAGCGAATCAGCGTTGACGGCGCTCGAGGAATACCTCGACAACGCCTATAGTCAGCTCGTGATGGAAAAGCAGTCGCCCGAGCGGACGCTGTTTGTCAATCATCGCGGCGGACGGCTCACGCGCCAAGGGTTTTGGCTCATCCTCAAGCAATATGCCGACGAATTGGGTGTGGCCGATTTGACGCCGCACATGCTGCGCCATTCGTTTGCGGCCCACATGATTACCAGCGGGGTCGACCTGCGCCGCGTGCAGGCATTGCTGGGCCACGCATCGTTGTCGACGACACAGATTTACTCACAGATGATCAAAGGCGCACAGCCACAGTAGCCACCTGGGATAAAGGACCGTTATGGCAATGTACGACTATGATGCGATTATCGTCGGGAGTGGGCACAATGGCCTGACGACGGCGGGGTATTTGGCGCGCGAAGGGTTGCGGGTGCTCGTGCTCGAGCGGCGTGGTATTGTGGGCGGCGCCGTGTGTACCGAGGAGGTCATCCCCGGCTACAAAATCGACGTCGGCTCGTCGGCCCACATCATGATTCACCTGACCCCGGTGGTCAAGGACCTCGAGCTCGAGAAGTTCGGCCTCGAATACATCGACATGGACCCGTATGCGTTCTACCCGTTGCCGGACGGATCGGGATCGATCTCGTTCGAACGCAACGTCGACGCGACGCTGAATTCGATCGCCAGCGTGTCGCAGAAGGACGCCTACGCCTACCGTGAGTTCCTCAACTACTGGGGGCCTCTGAACGAAGCAATTTTCGACGTCTTCCTCAACCCACCCAGCGTGATGGGCTTGTTCGGCAAAATGGCCCAGGCCCAGGCCAAAGTGCGCCACATCACCAGCACGCTCGAGACGGTGCGGCGTTTGTTCAGCTCGTACGGCCAACTCATCACCGAGACGTTCGAATCCGAGGCGATGCGGGCGGCGTTGACCTGGTTGGGCGCGCAGTCGGGTCCGCCACCGGACGAAATAGGCGCCGGCGACTTTTTCGGCTGGCACGCCATGATGCACACCAGCGGTGCCAAGCACCCCAAAGGTGGTAGCGGCATGCTGACGCAGGCGATGTCGCGCTCGTTCACGGCGGCCGGTGGCACGGTGGTTCTCAACGCAGCAGTGAAAAAGATTCTGATTAAAGGCGGCAAAGCCGAGGGCGTCGAAACAATGGATGGCATGCGCTACACGGCGCCGATTGTCATCTCGAACACCCACATCCAGACCACCATGCTGGGAATGGTCGGCGAAGACCATTTGTCGAGCGCATTGATCCACAAGATCCGCAACATCCGCGTCGGCAACGGCTTCGGGATGACGGTGCGTTGTGCGGCAGACGAACTGCCGGACTACATCGCCTCGCCGTCGCACGGCAAGGCGCACCGCAACCACCATGGCTTGCAGTTGCTGGCACCGTCGATGGACTATGTGCGGCGCGGCTATGCGGACTTCAGCCAGGGATTGCCGTCCAAGGACCCATCGGTGATTGCAATGACCTTCTCGGCCATTGACCCGATTGTGGCGCCGCCGGGCAAGCACACGGTGTTCTTGTGGGCGCAGTACTTCCCGTATCAACTGGCCAACGGTATGGAGTGGGCCAACGAGCGCGAGCGCGTGGCAGACTCGATCGAAGAGGTGTTGTACCGGTATGCGCCCAACATGCGCGGCAAAATTATCGACCGCTACATCCAGACGCCGCTCGACCTCGAAAACCTGCACGGCCTGGTCAAAGGCAATGTCATGCACGTCGAAATGTCGCTGGACCAGATGTTCTTTTATCGCCCCATTGCCGAGCTGGCCGATTATCGCACGCCCATCAAAGGCCTGTATATGACCGGGGCGAGCATGCACCCGGGCGGCGGTGTGTTCGCGGCGTCGGGGTTGAATACTGCACGGACGGTGTTGAGCGATCTGAAGCCATTGAATCGCCTCTGGCGCGGCATTAGTAAGTAATCAGTTATTAGTTATCAGTTATCAGTTTTGTGGCTGATGTGTTTTTCACCGAC